>CAZCXC010000024.1:0-3691 GCA_964502505.1 uncultured Enterobacteriaceae bacterium | reverse complement strand
GCTTCACTTAAATAATCATCACTAGTTTTTAATTCATCAACCAGTTTCAATTCTATCGCTTGTTTTCCATACCAATGCTCACCTGTTGCGATTTTATCAATATCTATCTCATCGCGATATTCTTTAATAAAATCTTTAAATAACTGATGTGTTTCTTCTAGCTCCTCCTGTACTTTCTTTCTATCTTCATCTGTATTTTCACCAAACAAGGTCAGTGTGCGTTTGTATTGACCAGCTGTTACCTGTTCAAAATCAACATTATGCTTTTTGAGTAAACGATGAAAATTTGGTATTTGGGCAAGCACACCAACAGAGCCTATTATCGCAAAAGGCGCCGCAATAATTTTGTCAGCAACACAAGCCATCATATACCCACCGCTGGCAGCTATTTTATCTACCGCAACTGTTAATTTAATATTTTTATCACGTATTCTTTTTAATTGAGAAGCAGCCAATCCATACCCGTGTACAGTGCCACCAGCACTTTCCAGCGATACAAAAATCTCATCATTTTTTGTTGCGAAGGTAAGAATGGCGCTTATTTCTTCACGTAGGGAAGAAACACCTGACGCTCTGATATCACCTTTAAAGTCCAATACAAAAATTCTTTTGCGAATTTCATCACTTTTATCTTTTTTCTTATGCTCTTCTTTTAATGTTTTAATAGATTTTTTAAATTCTTTTTTTGGCAGGATCTGTGATTTTAATAACAAATTCATATTTTCGAACTTTTGGTTCAGGTTTTTAATATCCAGATGACCATCATCTCCTGATTTTGAACGAACAGTAATCACAAAGATTCCACCAGCAGCAATGAGCAAGACAATTAGAATTGTCATAAATTTGGCAAAAAACATACCGTATTCAGCAAGAAAATCCATTAAAAATTTTTCCTAATTTAAATTTTTTATTGATACTGTTAAAAGGTATTTATACAGTTTAGATATTAACTATACTGCAACTAGCTAGAATAGTATAAAAATATTAGCAGGTTGCTAAATTAGAAAATCGGAAAAAGAATCAAAAAGTATCGCTGTGCCGTGGATCCGGGATAGCATCAGTGATTTCACCAGAACGATTAAAAATCAGTAGTGAGTATCCATACCGTCCCTCAAATGGGACAAATGCTATATCATCACTTTTAAAATTATTCTCCTCAATATATTCTTGTCTAATCTTAGTAAATTTCTTTGTAGGAAATTTTGATTTTTCGAGGGAGACATCAAATATTTCATCTATGTGTTCAGATATAGGATCAAGTAAAAAGAGTAGTTTATACTCTGGAACACCTTCAATAAATTCATACGTAAATGCCCCTGCTTGCTCCTCTCCCGTTATAGCCTCACGAGCAAAAAACACAGGGGGGCTACCTTTGTTACTAATATGTAATAGATCGGCTACTGTTTTTTCTTGAATGGTTAATTCTTCTTCTAATATTGGGTATATTGTGCGTGTTAGAGTATTTAACGTTAATCCCACTGGTCGCTGTGAATGTACAGCATAAACACCCCATGTAAAAGCACTGATCTGAATCGCAGCGATAATGCTTAGATCAAAAATAATAGCCTTTTTAGTTTTTAACGGATTAAATATAATTAATGTTAGAAATGGCCCAAGCACAATATCTACGAATAACATGATGCGCACACCTTGCCAGCCACCATTAACAGTAAAATGTGGATTTGGATACCAATGAACAAGTATGAAGTAAAGAATGATAAAAAATGCAAGAGCACTTAGAGAGAAGTGAATTGATGTTGCTCTTAGACGACTATATATAGTGCTTTTATCTGGCAGGACTAATCCCTTTATTTTGTTAGAAAAGTAATATTAATCTTGTACCTTTATATAGTTATTGAATTAAATTCAATCCTCACTTTGTTGCTGCATACGGCGTTCTATTTCCTGGCGACGATGTTCCACAACTTCTGTAAATGCTAAAGCAACACGCGGAACATTTTCAAAATAATCCGTCAAATCCTCATAATCTGCCCGCAATAACTGTGTTGGTTCTGTTGCGCGCACATATGCTGTACGTTTTCCTCCAGAAAAATAACCCATTTCACCTATGGGTTCACCAATTCCAACGCTAGCAATAGAAACCTCATTACCTGCGTTATCAACGTTATAGACTTCTACTAATCCAGAGGCAATGATATAGAGTGATGGATCATCTTCACCTTTCACAATAAATTGTTCACCTGGTGAAACGGCTACTTCAGTGAAGTGCCTGCTAAGTGCTGCAAGCTCTGTGTGGTTTAAAGATGCAAATACTGGGCAACTACCTAAACGAGCAACACGTTGATTACGAATACTATTATCTAGTTCTTCTTGTGTAATTATGCCGGATTCGACCAAGAGTTCACCCATCGGTTTAATAGGTTCCCCTCTTGTATAGGCCTCAATTTGTTTTTCTATTGCATTATTGATAGTGCCACTGGAGACAAGTATATAATCTCCAAGTTTCTTTGATTGAACTTTTTTATCATCACTGTCAGTCAAGATACTCTCTCCGGTTATGATTACGGTTATTATAAACTAAAATTATTTGTGCAAAATCAGAAATGTTAATGGGGAAAATAACATTATTAATCAATAAGTTAAATTATCCACAGCGTGTGAAAATCATATTGTAAATATTTTATGTGATTTCAAAAACCTCCAGATTAAGCATTTCTGTTAACTGTTCCTGTGGTTCACCTATAAATTGTCCTAGCGCAAAATCTGCGCCGGTGCTTATAACCTGGGTCAGGATAGAAGAGTTTTCAACACGGTCAGCGATTAATGGTGTTTCTGATGATGATATAAAATTCTTTTCACCATCCAATGTCTGCTCATTTAGATTGATACCTGTCTCACCATCAAGGGTCTGATCTTTGATATTAACACCCGATATACTTCTGATTAAATTATGTGGTAATTTTATATAATTAAATCCAATTTTTTTATTATATTTTTTAATCGATTCAATTTTGTCCGTTGCTGATAGATAAAATTTAAATTCATAGGTTTTCCGTAAATAGTTGATCAATGCTTCCGCCTGTTTTCGCCTTTTAATCAAAGTTTCAATAGTGAATCCCATCACAATAGATTTACCAAGCTTGTGTTTGCCAACTAAATCCATCAGTTTTTTTACCCAGTTAAAAAAACTTGTGTCTGTCAGTGACTCCCCGCTTATGGTAACGAATAACATATAGTTGGCATCTGTATATTCTTTTGCGCGCACGAGACGGCTGACAATTCGTCTAAGCATCCATCGGTCCAGAATCTTTTGATTGTTTTTTTCTTGCAGCCCAATCTTTATGTTTTCAGGTTCGATAAATGAACCATCGATATTAATCATACGGGGACAAACTTCAAAGAGTTCCGTATTTTCTCTATTTTCTGCATCGGATAATGGCATGATAGGTTGATAATATTGCATCACGCGGTTTTCACTGATTGCTTGTTTAATGTTTATTTTAAATTTTTTTACTTTCTTTTCGGCAATAGGTTTGGCATTAGTTTTTTCTTGTTTATCATTTGATTTTATTTTTGTTTTAGATGCTGGCTTAATTTCAGGACTGGATTCTGATGTTTCAGTATCTTCGTTTATGCTTTGTTTTAAAGTTTCTTCTTTTATTTCTTTAATAGTTTCCTTTCTGGCATAAATATAATAGGAGTTTCCTAATATTTCAGCGGCAGACTGACA
>CAZCXC010000023.1:0-3917 GCA_964502505.1 uncultured Enterobacteriaceae bacterium | reverse complement strand
CCTTGCAAGCGAGCTTCATAGATCTTCTTCCGTATCTGATTTGTAAAACACCGAATCAATGCCGTGGTTATCGATTTCATCTGAAAGCCTTATATCAACAAATGTAAACAATGTATACATTGATGTCAACCATAAATGTATGACAATGTTTACATTATGAGAAAGAAGAAAACAGAAAAGAAAGACGAGCTTATCAGTGTTCGCGTATCCAATACCTTGCGAAATAAACTTGAGGCTATCGCAGAGGAAAATGACAGGCCGCTTTCATGGGTAGTGAATAAAATATTGGAAAAGTATACGAGCAGCAAACAGGCGGGGGAACTTTGATTAATCAGTAGTACCGGAATGATTATATTTTAATTACTTCGCCCCCCTTTAATTGAAACCCGTTGTCTGCCCCCAATTATTCTAAATAGATGGTATCTATGGGACAGTTTAAAATTTAGTTTATCTGA
Organism: uncultured Enterobacteriaceae bacterium; assembly: GCA_964502505.1. Classification (GTDB taxonomy): domain Bacteria; phylum Pseudomonadota; class Gammaproteobacteria; order Eutrophobiales; family Eutrophobiaceae; genus CAZCXC01. Next base: position 3,462 of record CAZCXC010000023.1, on the reverse strand, counting down.
AAGCCATTTAAAATGGCGCGCCCGGAAGGATGAATCTGGGCACTGGAAAGAAGTTATTAAAATTGTTGCGTAGCAATAATCTGAAGCCTGTAATTGGACATGATGAGTCAGTCATCTATTACCAAGGAATGTCCGCTTTAAACTGAAAGCGGACGTTCATTTTTACATGTGAATTGTGCAAAATATGATCAATGTATGGGGGAAATGATTTTTTATGGGACAGTTAAAAAGTTGTTGCTCTGAGGGAAAGATGATTTTTATCACAATAATGTATCGTAAATAAGGATAAAATTTTAAGAAAGGCAATTCGCTAAATTTGGATCGTAATCAATTACTTTTTGCGTAATTACTCTTTAGTGTTGTCCAGGTCATCTCTTAGTAATCCAGCCCAGTATTTCAAACCACGTATAGCATGCGCCCGGTTGGTGACAGAATTAGTTCTCTCCAGACCAGACCATCTTGCCTTTCTTTTATCAAGGCTTCGAAACAAGATCTGACCAGTGATGGAATCATACAATTCCAGAGATAACTTTGCCGAACCAGCACTTTCGGTAAAGGTTGTTATCCTGCCTGGAGACATTAAATCTGGTGCTACGATATCAAGATCAAAAATTGATGGACGGACTATCAGGACATCTTCTCCATGTTGCGTAACTATCGAATAACCCCCTTTCTCCAGGACGCCTGTAAAAACTTGCTCAAACAAATCTTTGCCCTTACTGATAATGCGTTCCATGTCCTTGTCCATGATTGGATCAAAACGCCGAGTTCGGTTCTGATGTCGCTTCCAGTTTTTTTTAAAGGTGATATCAGCTTCCTGTAAAATTATTTTATTATATTTACCTAAATCTGCATCGGGAAGGAGATAAGCGAGGTCAAAGTTGCTGTCTTTTACAAGTATCAGACTATCGTGAGTATTTGCATAAGGCTCGTCCATGGCCATCACAGAAGAAAGTGCAAGGATAGAGGCCAAAATGATTATGATGTTTGTAATTATCTGTATACCAGCTTTCATAATTTATCTCCCGTCATGCTGCCTACTATACTGAATGGACACAAACTGCTAGAAATAATTCAGTCAATTTCAACTTCTCTCCCTTTTTCTCCTCTTACTAATAATTGCGATTAAGTACATATACAATAACACCCATTGTAACTCTGAACGTCGTTTATTGTTAATGTCTGCTTTATACTGAAAGCGGACGTTCGCTTAGTCCTTAATGGAGCCACAATTTTTATTTGTATGTCTTTTCGAGGTAGCTGATGATGTCACGTGATTCGGGCATCCACCGCTCATCGCCATCTGGCGAAGTGATACGAAGTACAGGGACTGTGGCGCGATCACGCACTGCCATCAATTCATTGCGATCATCAGTGTCTTCGTTGATATTCCGCATTTCGACTTCTACGCCCAATTGATTGATCGTTTGCCTAACTTTTTTGCAGAACGGGCAGGTGGGTGTGTGATAAAGCGTCAAGCTATCCTTTGTCGGGGTATCGGTTGGAGCAAAATGCCCGATAAAATGATCGGAATAAAACTTTTGCCACTGAACATCGAGTTCTCTCGCCTTGTATTCAAAGTCTGCATACATCAGGCAGTAAAGGAGACTGCTTTTTAGAAATCTGGTCTGTAGGATATCTGACATAGGCTCTTGCAGATAATCCGCGTACCAGATTGGCCATTCGGGATCGTTACCATCTGTTGATGCGAACGCTTCAAGATGAGCCATTTCAGTTTCAGTAAAAACCTCTGTCAGTTGACTTTCAAACTCTGCGGTTCTCATTATCTAATACCTCCTTCATGAACGGCTTATAAGATATAGCAGTTTAACGAATATCACATGACTTTTTTTGTCTATACTATAGCCGAGAGAAACGGCATTTATAATTTAATGTAAGGAATTTATAGAGGGTATTCTAATCATGAAAAAACAAACAATACCAAAAGTGACAGGGATAGCTCTTGCTATCGCAGCAGCAGGATTCGTAGCAATAACTTCTAATGTTTCAGCAGCAGCTGGCACCACCGATTTAGTACATTGTTATGGTGTCAATAAGTGTGGCGGGCACAATGATTGTAAATCAGAGGGTAATGCCTGCGCCGGTAAAGCCTCCTGCAATGGTTCAGGTTTTGTTGCCATGCCATCCAAGTCATGTGGTGATATTGGTGGCCAACAAAAGGATGACTGGGTTGGTAGTGTTGCTAAAACTGACTTAATACATTGTTATGGTGTCAATAAATGTGGTGGGCACAATGATTGTAAAACCGCTGATAATGCCTGTGCTGGTCAAGCTTCCTGTAAGGGGCATGGCTTTGTAGCAATACCTGCAAAAGCCTGTAGCGATGTTGGTGGTGAAAGCGGCGCTTAATTACTTAAGTTAGGTTTGGGGGATACCTCCCCCAAACCTGATAATTAAAAAATGGATAATCGTCATCCCTATCTGGGTTTTGGTCTCGGTTTAAGGACAGACCATTTTCAGCATGTTCTCGACCATCGTCCTGAACTGGACTGGTTTGAAATCCTGTCTGAAAATTACATGGTCGATGGAGGCAAGCCTCTTTATTTCCTCGATGCAATTCGTGAGCACTATCCGGTAGTGATGCACGGTGTTTCCATGTCCATCGGCAGTACAGATCCTCTGAATACTGAATACCTGAAACAGTTAAAATCATTGGCTGATACGATCCAACCAGAATGGATTTCTGACCATCTTTGCTGGACTGGTGTTAATAAAATAAACAGCCATGATTTACTACCACTGCCTTATAATGAAGAAACACTCAATCATCTGGTCGAACGCATTAAAACCGTTCAGGATTATCTTGAGCATCCGTTTTTGATAGAAAACGTATCGAGCTATTTGACCTACAACAATTCCGAGATGGAAGAGTGGGTATTTCTGAATGAAATAGCTCGGCTTTCAGGCTGTAAAATTTTGTTCGATATCAATAATATTTATGTCAGTGCCCGCAATCATGGTTTTAATCCGGAAGATTATGTTGATGGCATTGATAAAGATTACGTTTGGCAATTTCACCTGGCAGGACACTCGGATTACGGTGATTATGTGATCGACACCCATGATCACGATGTATCTGATCCAGTGTGGGAACTCTATCGTTATGCATTAAGACGCTTTGGCCCAATTAGTACCATGATAGAAAGAGATGATCATATTCCCCCGTTTCCTGAATTGTATGCAGAATTACAAATCGCGAAGGAAATTGCAGCAGAAGAATTGCCTCAATTAAATAATGACAAGCCTTCTCCTAAAAGTTATGCCTAAGCTCAAGGAACTACAGGATCATTTTTCTAATTATCTTTTATCAGTCAATGATGATATTGCCGATTTGGTTATTGATCAGGGTTCATTGGATAGATATTCAAGGCTCGATATATACAAAAATGCTTACATCGTCCGTTTAACTAAATGCATTGAAAGTGATCATCCAATCCTGGC
>CAZCXC010000022.1:0-6220 GCA_964502505.1 uncultured Enterobacteriaceae bacterium | reverse complement strand
ATCTGCACTTGTTATTTCTCCAGGCGAAAAGTTGGAAACATAGCTCCAAAACGTAAAATTTGATCGCCACACATTGGTCTGCATCTGCGACAAGTGAATAAAAAAAATCCATACGAAAATAGTAAATATTGCAGAACTTAGCCTGATAAATTTGGAATAATGATAAAACGTTGTTGCTAGTAGGTAACCATATCCTAAAAAAATAGGGATTAGGGGAATATATGTATAACGATCTGCCGCAGCAGCAGCACCCACATGGAAAATTCCTATGACTGGGGATAGGGCCACAAGCATAAAACACCAGATAATTGCGAATTGGATGTGTCTTTTGTACAGGGCAATCAAAATGATGATATTCAGCACAATAAAACACAGCACTAATATAGTGGATGCGAAGATATTCTGGTTTAGAATATATTCAGGGACGTGATATAGCGGATTAAGATTAACAGGCAGGATAAATTTACCCAGATATAGAAATATACTATTTATGGCATTCAAAATTCGAGTAATTATCCCAATTTTAAAAAAGTGCATCTCCCCACTCTGCGCATAGATAGTTACGGAGATTGATATAAAGGTCAGTATAAAATGTGGCCATTTTTCAAAAATCAACGAGTGCAATCCGGACAAAATTTGCCGAGGGGAGTTTGCATAGATATCCAATCGTTTTAAAGGATAGATATCAAGTAATATTAATAATATAGGCCAAGTGACCGCCATGGGCTTAGACATTAATGCAAATGCAAATGTCAGGATCGAAAATATATAGTATTTAGTTTTCTCAATTGTAGTTTGTCCCAATACATAATAGCGATGCATGATGAAAGAAATTAACAGGAAGAATGTGCATAGCAGACCTTTGCGTTCTGTGACCCAAACAACAGATTCAGTATGTTGAGGATGAATTGCACATAAAAAGGCAGCCGACAAAGCAGCAATGAATGTGAAGTGGCGATTCAGTGGTTGTTTATATAGGCTATCAAATATTAATTTTGCGATAATGAAAATTAGGAAAGAATTAAGTGTATGCAATAGCAGATTTGTCAGATGATGGCCGTAAGCGTGGTAGTCAAAGAGTTGGATATCTATGGCATGGGACAACCATGTCAGAGGATGCCAGTTCATCATGTAGAGACTACTGAACATGCATTTAAGGTTTTCGCTATTAATGCTGGTGATACATGTATTATGAATAACGTATTGCACGGTATCCAAACCCAAAAAACCGAAAGTAAGGGCATCGCCGAATGCCAGGAAAACACCAGCAGTTAGAAGTAATAGAACTAAAAAATATTTGAGGTTACTTTTCATGAATTAATCGCTAGATGCTGAAGTATGCATTGTAATTAAAAGTTTTATTATTTTCTTTCTTATTTATGATTTTTTTAGTAAACGAATTTAAAATTCACATCTTAATTTCATTACTATCGGAGTATTGTGAATAGCATTATCGAAAATATTCGCATTGTTATGGTTGCGACCACACATCCCGGTAATATTGGGGCGGCCGCACGCGCAATGAAAACGATGGGCCAAAAGAACCTTTATTTGGTAAAACCAAAAATTTTTCCATCTGCAGAGGCCACAGCCCGGGCAGCAGGCGCAGATGATATCCTGAGCAATGTTATTGAGTGCGACTCTCTTGATGCTGCTTTGCAAGATTGTAAATTAGTAGTCGCTACCAGTGCCAGGAGTAGAAGCATACCATGGCCTGTTTATGAAGCGCGTGAATGTGCGGCAAAAATTGTAGATATAGCACAAACAGGTCATGTAGCCCTCGTCTTTGGCAGGGAAAGTTCAGGTTTATCAAATGAAGAATTGGAGCGATGTAATGCCATGGTCCAGATTTCAGGTAACCCTGAATTTAGTTCATTGAATATAGCATCTGCAATTCAGATTCTATGTTATGAAATTTTACAAACAATATTAATGATAAACGGTGCTGAAAATAATTCAGAGGCTGAGTTTTCATTGGCAACGACAGATCAAATGAATAAGTTCTATGAACATCTTGAACAATGCATGATTGATATTGAATTTTATGATCCTGAAAAACCAAGACGCTTGATGCGACGATTAAAACGATTATTCAATCGTGCTCAGTTGGATGAGAATGAAATGAATATATTGCGGGGGTTATTGGCTGCAGCTCAAGATGCAGTAAGAAAAAAATAAAAATTCAGTCTCCACATAACTCAATAGCTCCTCCTCCTTTTGATTGCGTTTGGATTACACCGATTTCCCAAGCGGTTTCACCTGCTTTTGTTAAGCAGTCAAGCACAGCAGCTTTGTCATTTTTTGCAACACAAATCACCATGCCAACACCACAATTAAATGTGCGATACATTTCATCTGTTGCAATATTTCCTTGTTGTTGTAACCAGCCAAAAATAGCGGGCCATTGCCAACTGTTGGTATCAATAACAGCTCGCAGACCATTCGGTAAGATCCGGGGGATGTTTTCAAGTAAGCCACCACCGGTAATGTGAGCAAGTGCTTTAACAGGTAATCGTTCAATTAATTTTTGAATTGAGCCAACATAAATTTTTGTTGGTTCCAGTAATGTGTCACCTAATATTTTATTTTCAAAGGCTTGGTCATAATTGATGTTATTGGTTTCAAGAATTTTGCGGACCAAAGAGAAACCATTTGAATGGAGACCACTGGAGGCAATACCAATGAGAATATTTCCTTGTTCTACCCGACTACCGTCGATAAGTTTGTCACGCTCAACTGCACCCACACAAAAACCGGCCAAGTCATATTCACCCGATTGATACATCCCTGGCATTTCAGCCGTCTCACCTCCGATTAAGGCACAACCTGCAAATTGACAACCTTGTGCAATTCCATCAATTACAGTACCTGCTGTATCGACATCAAGCGATGCACAGGCAAAATAATCAAGGAAAAATAGCGGTTGAGCTCCTTGAACCAGTATATCATTAACGCACATAGCAACTAAATCAATGCCGATGGTGTCGTGTTTGTTCATGGCAATGGCAAGTTTTATTTTGGTGCCAACACCATCTGTTCCGGAAACCAAAACCGGATCCTTATATTCAAGGTTAGCCAAGTCAAATAAGGCACCAAATCCACCAAGTCCACCCATTACTCCAGCAGTATGGGTGCTGCTAGCTGCAGATTTTATCCGTTCAACAAGTTGGTTACCTTTTTCAATGTCAACGCCGGCATTCTGGTAGCTTGTTTTGTTTTGTTTTGTGGTGTTCACGATGACGCATAGTATAGGTAGTAAAATATTGTCGCAACGCTTGACTTGTTCTCCTCACTTGCATAGCGTGATCATGATGAACAAATGCCTATTATTTGCATTCCTACTCGTCCTTTTCTGCTCTGTAAATACCTATGCACTTACAGTCGAAGGTCTATACGAGGCCGAAGTACCGATACCTGATCAATCTATACAGTACAGGAAGGGTGGAATTGCAGCAGCGTTACGCAGTGTCATGGTGAAACTGACCGGGGACCGTAATGTATTTGGCAGAAGTGCTGCTGTTGATATGATTAAAGAGGCAGAACGCTATGTGCAACAATATGAATATCGCAGTAAACAGGTTCGGTCACGGGATCAGTTAACTTCTGAGAAGCAATTACACCTGTGGGTAAATTTCAATGCCAAGGCATTAAATGATTCATTGCGTAATTATGCCATTCCGGTGTGGGGGCAAGAGCGCCCAAGTACCTTAGTCTGGTTGGCGTCGCAAAAAGATCAGCGACGTAAACTGATCACACAAGAAGATGAATCAGGTTATACCGAGATCTTGAATCAACGCACAGCACAACGAGGCATTCCGATTGTTTATCCTCTGCTTGATTTGGAAGATACGCTCGTTCTTAAAGCCAGTGATATCTGGGGTGGGTTCAGTGGTCCTGTAATGCAAGCATCAGAACGTTATGGAACAGATGCAATACTTACTGGAAGTATTGAACCGATATTAGATGGTTTGTGGGAAGGTCGTTGGACTGTCATGTTGAATGGACAAACAATGTCATGGACATCACGGGGCGATATACCAGTAATAGTACTTGATGAAGGTATTGATGGATTGGCTGATATTCTGGCGCAACATTTTGCACCAGCAGGAGGAAGTACAAATGCCGCTGCCATTGAAATCATGGTCGAAGGAATTAGTGACTATGAGCAATATGCCAAAGTATCAGATTATCTCGCATCATTAAATTCAGTGACTGATGTGCGAGTTAAAACCGCTGAAGAAAATAGAGTAACATTCGAAATAATAGCGCGGAGTGGGGAATTAGCTGTTGCACAATCCATTAAACTTGGGAAAGTGCTTGAATCAACTGTGGGTGCGGGTCGTAGCTACCGATTACTACCTTAAATATCCTTTATGATTACAGATGTACAAAAATGGTTGCTACTTACCGGACTCTTTCTCATCGGTTGGTTATTATATTTACTCTCACCAGTTCTCGCTCCATTTTTGGTTGGGGCTCTGTTAGCATATCTCGGTGATCCACTCGTAGATCGACTTGAGAAGTTAAAAATTTCCAGAACTATTTCAGTAACCATCGTCTTTGCCTGTATGTTGATAGTGGGTTTAATGTTTTTACTCATACTTATTCCAATTATTGAGAGTCAGTTATCTAGTCTTGTGATTCGCTTACCGCAATTTATTACCTGGTTACAGGATGCAGCGATGCCAAAAATTATTGGATGGGTAGGCATTGATATAGAGACTGTTGATCTGGGAAGTTTGAAGCAATCTCTTACTGAAAATTGGAAAGATGTAGGAAGCGTAATCAGTTTATTATTAACCAAGATATCGCAATCCGGACTAATGTTGATTACTTGGCTAGTTTATCTGGTACTTACTCCGGTTGTTACATTTTATTTATTACGTGACTGGGATGATCTTGTCGAAAAAATTCACGCACTGATTCCACGACAGAACGTATCATTAATATCAAGACTCACACGAGAATGCGATGCAGTGTTATCTGAATTTCTACGCGGTCAACTGCTAGTCATGTTGGGACAAGGTATTATTTATACCATTGGCTTATGGGTAGTTGGTATCGAGTTTGCCTTACTAATCGGTTTATTAGCAGGCGTAGTCAGTTTTGTGCCTTACCTTGGATTTATCGTGGGGATAGGTGTTGCCAGTGTCGCAGCGTTTATGCAGTACCAGGATATGATCCATTTAGTTTATGTGGCGTTGGTATTCGGTATTGGTCAGGCCATCGAAGGTATGTTGCTATCACCCATGCTAGTGGGTGATCGCATTGGGTTACATCCTGTCGCTGTAATCTTTGCTGTCATGGCAGGCGGGCAGTTGTTTGGATTTTTTGGAGTGTTATTAGCTTTACCTGTAGCCGCTGTCATTGTGGTACTGTTGCGTTATCTGCAAAGCCAGTATCTGGAAAGTAGTTTTTACACACCGTGAATAGTTCCGTCTCAGAGCAAGGCCAAATACCGCTGGATATTGGTTACAAGGAGAAACAGAGTTTCGCTCAGTTTAATCCCGGCAAGAATAAGCTGGCATTTGAATCATTAAAAAAAATCGCAACGGGAAGTGAGGCTGGTCGTATCTATCTTTGGGGCCAAACGGGCATGGGCAAAAGCCACTTACTGCATGCAGCCTGTATAGCGGCGGGAGAAAATAAACGCAGCGCCATCTATATCCCGCTCACAAGTTTTAAAGATTTGCAGGCATTGTTGTTAGAAGGCATGGATAATATGGATCTGGTATGCATAGATGATATCGGTTGTATTGCGAGAGATGCAGAGTGGGAACAGGCATTGTTGCATTTATATAATCGTATTCGCGATGCTAGCGGTTCAATGTTAATTACCGGTTCAGTAAGTCCACAGGCATTGGAATTAAAACTTGAAGATTTACGTTCAAGGATGGGTTGGGATCTGATATTCCATTTAGAGCCATTATTAGATTCAGAAAAGATCAATGTCTTGCAACAACGCGCCCATTTAAGGGGGTTTGAACTTTCTGATGAAGTGGCCGAGTATCTGGTAAAACGTGTTAAACGTGATCTTCCCAGTTTAATTAAACTTTTAAATCAGTTTGATGATGCTACGCTTGTTGAAAAAAGGAAACTGACAGTTCCCTTTGTTAAATATTTATTGGGAAGAGATTGAAATTAAATTAACCACTAAGTGCATAAAGCATGCGTAGAATAATCGATTATAATAAATAATATAAAAAATTATTTTATATAC
>CAZCXC010000021.1:0-3853 GCA_964502505.1 uncultured Enterobacteriaceae bacterium | reverse complement strand
GTCTTGCGTTCTTTTCTGAGCGGAAAGGAGGCATAGGGTGTATAAAATACAGGGAACCCTTTTATTCGTAGTACAACATTTCTTGCAGTACCCTTATTATTTTCGTTATCCAGTGAAATTTTACTTGCCGAAAGTTTCCAGAAATTATCTGCTGGATCACAGGTACTGTAATCAACATTTACTAAGTCAACGGTTTTGTCTGCATTCAGTGTAATTTGGGCGGCATCGCCACGAGCGCGATTTTCTTTGATCTTATATTTGGCCCCTTCGAATTGTCCGGTATTATCAAAAAACTCAACGTGGCCCTTATCTCCTTGCACGTAAATATCATCATCCCAATATTCAACGTCACCTTCCAGATCCGCTGTTTCACCAGTTTGATCATAGGTCACGGTATCTGCACTGACTTGTTGTGTTCCTCTGGTTATTTCAACATTGCCTTGCAGGACGGAGATGCCTTCTTCTTCAATATCGACTTTATCTGCGGATATATGGATATCTTCCGGTGCCAGCGGTTCACTAACATGGGGGCGAGCGGGGATCTCCAGCGAGTTTGGGCACAACGGCCAGCCGTCAGCCTCCCCCGAGGATTCTGCCCTTACGGACAAGCACATCGACATTGCGAAGAGTGCCAGAAATAGATTGTAAAAATTCCGTTTCATGGTGTTATTTATTGTAATTATATAATGGCACCGAAGCCGTTAAAATCGCACAGAATGCCTTTATCTTCAAATTTTTATGCATGTTTTCAATCTAATCAGTAATATCCCGTCATAATGAGTGTCTATTATCGAGGAATCTATGATTAAAACCTTTACCATATTGCTGACTGTCGGTCTGATAATGACCCTGCTAATCTGGACCCGTCCGGACATCCAGGCGGAACTTCAGCCCTTACCAGCAACGCGCGTATATACAGAATCTGTACAGGTGATGGATATTCAACCAATCGCCAAGATTACCGGCAAATTACAACCTGCGCGCAAGGCGTCTCTGAGGTTTGAGGTATCAGGCAATGTAACTCAGCGTTTTGTGGAGCCTGGACAGAAAGTTGCTAGTGGCGAGATCTTATTACATATCGAAGAGGGTGATTTTGCTGATAGTGTGGATGAAGCGGAGGCCATGTTAGCACAGGAAACAAATGCAGTTGCTCGTGATAAACATTTGCTCGAGTTGATAATAAAAGAAAGTGATGTTCTGCGACGCGAACTGCAGCGATTGGAGCAACTGGGTCAGGAATCCTTGGCTTCAAAATCAAATTATGATGGAGCCTTGCAACGATTATTGCAGCGACAAGCAGAAGAAACGCGTCTACGTCATAGTGTGGAAACTTCAAGGGCCAGAATAAAAACACGCCGCGCAGCATTGAATAGGGAACAGCGGAATCTTGATCGAACCAGACTCGTCGCGCCGTTTGCAGGCACCATAAATTCAGTGACTATTGAAGTAGGTGATTATGCAACAGCAGGGAAGGTCGCAATTGAACTCGTTCAATTGGATACATTGGATCTCTATCTTGAAGTTACTGGTTCAATTGTGAATCAATTATATCTTGGACAAGATGTGATCGTGTATGTTGATGATAAACCACACAAAGGCCCCATTATTGCGATTGCGGCAGACCCAGATCCTGAAACACATACTCATGCACTACGCATTCGTTTGATGACTAATGGACTGTACCCAGGCCAATTGGCAATGGCAGAACTCCCAGGACAGCTTTTGTCAGATGCACTCGTTGTTCCAGTGTCCTCTATCTTACGTGAAGAAGGTAAGTCATATGTTTTCAAGGTGGAAAAAAATCATGTTGTCCGTCATCCGGTCATTTTATTGCAACGACATGAACAATGGCAAGTAATTGAAGGTATAGAGGCTGATAAAGAAATCATTGCTCGTGATGTAGCTACTTTGGCAAGTGGGCAAGAAGTCGTTGTTAATAAAAAAATGTAGAAAAATATAAAGTTAATTTATTTTATTTTTTATTAATCTATTCTCTATGGGTTTTAATATTTTTTTATTTATCACATATGCGCATTATACGTTTTTCGATTAATAATCCACTGATTGTTAATTTGAGTCTGATCATTATATTGATCATTGGATTTATGGCCTGGTATTTGTTGCCACAGGAAATTTTTCCTGTGGTAGATCTGGATATGGTGAGTATTAAAACCCAATTCGAAGGTGCTTCACCGGTTGAAGTTGAACAACAAGTCACACTACCAATTGAAGAAGAATTTGAAGATACACGGGACATAGATTTTATTTCATCCAAAAGTAGCGAAGGGATGTCCAGTATCTTTATAAAACTAAAACCGGGCACCAACGTGGATGACTTTATGTTAGATGCGCGCACGATAGTTGATCGTGTTGATGATTTGCCAGACATTGCCGAGGAGCCTGAATTAAACCGCATTCGAGCGCGATTCCCCGTGATTACGCTGACGCTATATGGTGATTTATCAAACGCCAAGTTATATGACATTGCTGAAAATGTTAGAAAACAAATGCAACAATTACCAGGTGTGGCAAGTGTCAGTGTGGCAGGTGATAGAGATTGGGAGTTTTGGGTTGAAGTCGATCCACATAGACTGGCTGCATTAAACGTTCCCTTGGAGCTGGTGAAGACTGCCCTCAGGGAAAATTTACAAGATCAACCGGGTGGTTCTATCAAGTCCAGGGAGGGTGATATCCGTTTACGTGGTAAGGGAGTTACGCCGGAACCTTCTGCGATTGAGAACATTGTTTTACGGACTAATGTGAATGGTGGGCAACTACGTATTGGTGATCTTGCAAGCGTATCCAGGCGATTTGAAGAGGCTAAAACCTATGCCAGGTTTAATGGTAAAGCATCTGTTAATTTAACGGTAACCAAAACAGCAGATGCCTCCACAATAAAGGTATCTGCACTGGTGAAAGAGTTGGCGGATGAACTTAGACAAACTTTGCCATCAAGTGTGTATGTTGGTCATCATACTGACATGTCTGTTTATGTTAAAACCCGTCTCAATACTGTCAAGTCATCCGGACTTGTTGGTTTGGTGCTTGTTTTAGCATCACTTTACCTGCTACTCAATTTTCGCGTTGCTATTATTACTGCGTTTGGGATCCCGGTATCGTTCCTGGTAGCGATCATCCTTCTTTATTATTTAAATTTTTCTATCAATATGGTTTCACTTTTTGCATTTCTGATTGTACTTGGCATGATTGTAGATGATGCCATTATCGTGACAGAAAATATCTATCGCCATATTGAAATGGGAAAAGATCCCATTGATGCAGCGCAAATAGGTGCACGTGAAGTTTATTGGCCCGTTGTTGTTTCAACGTTTACTACGATTGCTGCGTTCATTCCAATGTTTGCTATTGGCAGTACGCTCGGTGAATTCATAAAGGTAATACCCGTGGTTGTTTGTTGTGCCTTACTAGGCTCGTTAATGGAAGCTTTTCTTGTTTTACCATCACATGCAGGCCATCTATTGCGATTGCAGAAGCAACAAAAAAAAACAATTTACTGGAAAAATTTTCTGGATAGATATTGCAGATTACTACGTTGGTCGGCAATAAATCGTTATACAGTTGCCCTAGTAAGTATAGGCGTTTTGGCAATCGCACTCACTTATGCAAGTACACGTATACCATTTCAATTATTTGGCAATATTGAGATTGGCCAATTTTTTGTAAATATTGAAACACCTAATACTTATAGTCTTGAAGATAGTCTTGCTTTGGCAGAAACACTTGAGAAAGATATAGCGGAAGTTATCCATAAAGATGAACTGGATACATTACTGACCAATGTTGGAATGAGTATGATTGATTTTAATCGGATAGAAACTGGCAGCAATTTACT
>CAZCXC010000020.1:0-2167 GCA_964502505.1 uncultured Enterobacteriaceae bacterium | reverse complement strand
CTCGATAAAACTTAAAGCCTTATCCAGCCTTGCGATACTCCGTTCTTTCCCAAGCAATCTTAATGTTATATCAATTGAAGGTGAAACCGTATTACCTGTTATCGCCACACGTAATGGTTGTGCAATCTTTCCTAATTTCATGTCAAAATCAGTAGCCACCTTGTCAATTGTTTGGTGAATTATTTCATCCTGCCACTTATCCAAACACTGTAATTTTTCTCTAAGTCTGGTTAGCGGTTCAAAAACAACAGGTCTTAGATGTTTTTTTGCTGCAGTTTTATTAAAGTTTTCGAATTCTGTAAAAAAATATTTGCTTTGTTCTAATAATTGTTGAAGTGTCTTTACACGTTCTTTCTGTACTTTTACAAGCTCAATAATATCTGGGCCTGTTGTCATTTGTATCTTATTCTGTAGTAATAATTCCTCTAATAATTTAGCAAGCCGTTCATCTTCGCAAGTTTTAATACAGTGTTGATTTAGCCATAATAATTTATCGGGATTAATCGAGGCCGCAGACTTGTTAACATCTTCAATTTTAAAATGCTCCATCATTTCAGTAACAGAAAATATTTCCTGATCACCATGGGACCAACCCAATCGTACTAGATAATTCAAGACAGCCTCAGGTAAATAACCTTGCTCCCTATATTGCAAGACACTCACTGCACCATGCCGTTTAGATAAACGTTTACCATCTTCACCTAATATGAGTGGAGCATGCGCATAAATAGGTGGTGTTACATCGAGTGCCTTAAAAATATTGATCTGACGTGGAGTATTATTCAGATGATCATCTCCTCGGATAACATGTGAAATACTCATGTCCATATCATCTACGACGACTGTAAGATTATATGTCGGTGTACCATCCGATCGGGCAATAATTAAATCATCCAATTCATTGTTTTTATATTTAACTTGTCCTTGTATTAGATCATTGATAATGACCTCACCTTGTAGCGGGTTCTTGAAGCGTACGACAGGGTTAATACTCTGAGGAGGGTTTTCTATACCATCTCGACACTTACCGTTATAACGAGGTTTTTCACCACGTTCCATAGCTAAGTTACGCATTGCATCCAGTTCTTCCTTGCTACAGTAACAATGATAAGCATTTCCATTTTTCAACAACTGTTGTGTTACATCTTCATAACGCTCAAAGCGTTGTGTCTGATAGTGTGGTCCTTCATCATAATCAAGCCCAAGCCATTGCATGCCTTTCAGAATAATCTGGATAGATTCTTCCGTTGAGCGTTCCCTGTCTGTATCTTCTATTCTCAATATAAATTGGCCACCTTGTTGCCTTGCAAATAACCATGAAAATAATGCAGTACGCACACCTCCAATATGAAGGTAACCAGTGGGGCTTGGGGCAAAACGGGTTTTTATAAATTCAGCCATGAATAGAAGCAGGTTGAACTTTTTATTATATTGTATTTAATTATCATTATGGCATTGTTCTAAATAGAGCCAATCATAAAATAAATTCAGAACAAATTTTATATACCCAATTTACAGCAAGCAGTCCACTACCACCTGTTAATATAATTTAATTTTTAATTCAGTGTAAAACCAATCAATCAGTATGGTCATTAACGTAGATATTTGGACTTGATTCCATTAATTACTCATAATGGTCGTAAGCTGTATAACCATGCTGTTTAACCAATTCATCGCGTTCCGCGGATTTTAAATCTTTGGCTACCATCTCTTTGACCAATTCATCAAAACTAATTTTGTTTTCCCAGCCTAGTTTTTCTTTTGCTTTTGAAGGATCTCCTAGAAGTGTCTCTACTTCTGTAGGACGAAAATAGTGTGGATCCACAGCAACAATACATTTTCCATTTTCATCATATCCCTTTTCATTTTTACCGTTGCTTTTCCATTCTACTATGATATCAAGTTCACGTGCAGCAGTCTCAACAAACTGCCTAACCGAATATTGCTTTCCCGTAGCTATCACAAAATCGTCCGGCTTTTCCTGTTGCAGCATCAGCCATTGAACTTCCACATAGTCCCTGGCATGTCCCCAGTCACGTTTTGCATCTAAATTACCAAGATATAAGCAGTCCTGTAGACCTAATTTGATACGTGCGAGTGCACGGGTAATTTTTCGCGTAACAAATGTTTCACCTCTAACTGGTGACTCATGATTAAACAAAATACC
>CAZCXC010000019.1:0-8041 GCA_964502505.1 uncultured Enterobacteriaceae bacterium | reverse complement strand
GACATGTCATCGAATATCCTGTCACACCCGATCGATGTTTCACAATACGGTTTGATCTATGCCGGTGCACAAAAAAATATCGGTCCTTCCGGTATTACCGTCATTATTGTGCGTGATGATTTGATCGGTAAGGCGGATCCGATCACGCCGATCTCGTTTGATTACGCGGTACAGGCCAATGATTCATCCCTTTATAACACGCCGCCGACCTTTGCCTGGTATTTAACCGGGCTCGTGTTCAAGTGGTTAAAAGAACAAGGCGGCCCGGAAGCGATGGAGGTGATTAATAGACGTAAGGCAAAAAAATTGTACGCGGCCATCGATGCCACTGATTTTTACACTAACGATGTTGTGTCCGATTGCCGGTCCTTGATGAATATTCCGTTTCAGTTACGCGATAAGAATTTGGATATTACTTTTATTGTAGAAGCCGCAGAGAATGGTTTATTAAATTTAAACGGCTGGCGTACCGTGGGTGGTATGCGAGCCAGTATTTATAATGCAGTACCGGAAGAGGCAGTGGATGCGTTGGTAGCCTTCATGGCAGAGTTTGAGAAAAAACACGGGTAATGCCTACAGGGATGTAGGTAGTAGACTTTGTCTGGAACATAAAGTTCCTTTGCCGGGTGGTAAGACTGAATCACAGAATGATATCTACGTCTTAGCTAAATCAAATGATGAATTGATCTCTATTGCAGTGGAAGGGAAAGTATCCGAACCTTTTGGTCAATTAGTTTCTGATTGGATAGAAGAATCTTCCCCAGGTAAATTGGAACGCCTGACATTTCTTATTGGATATCTAGAGATAAATAATAAAGATTTATCTGGTATTCGTTATCAATTATTACATCGCACTGCTTCTGCATTAATTGAAGCGGAGCGGTTTTGCGCTCCACATGCTTTAATGCTTGTTCATTCTTTTAGTCAATCGCATGAATGGTTTGATGATTATGCAGATTTTGTTGGACTTTTTGGTGAGGAAACAGAAACAAATTCATTGGTATATGTTGGAGAAAGAAATAATGTTGATCTTTACCTTGGCTGGGTTATTGGTGAAGCAGAATATCTAGAAAGGTAAAAAAAGTAAGAGTACTTGAAAAATTTTAGAAAAAGATGATTCGCGCTAATATTAGAAATTCTGAGCATGTTTATATTGGTTTGATCGATGAAGATGATAATGGATTCAGAATAGTGTGGAATAGTAATATAGATAATTATCCTGAAAATAATCGCTTGGGTAGTAATGAACATTTTCAATCATTTGAACAAGCATGTCAGGGTGTATCCAGGGTATTGCAAGATGCACAAATAACCGAAACTATCTATTACAAACCTAAAAATAAATAAAATAAAAAATGAGTTGTCATTTATGAATAAAATCTCTTCCCGATTTAGAATTTCCTGTAATCCTCCCCAGAGGGTATTTATTATTTCACTATGAGCGTCCGCTATCGGCCAAAAGCGGACATTATAATTTGACATATTAATTCAAATTCAACACTGGCCAATTTTCGAGGCTGTTTTTTCTGAAAAACCTTGTTACTAGTATTAGTTATACAACTAAACAATTTTCATTTTGAAATTTTCTACAAAGGACACATAAAGAGTAGGAATTATAATCAGTGTTAGTATTGTAGAAAAAGCTAGACCGAAAATCATACCATTGGTCATTTGTGCCCAAAGTGCACCACCGAAGAGCGACAATGGTAATAGTCCTCCAATCGTCGTTAAACTAGTAAGAATAATTGGACGCATTCTTAGCCTTCCTGATTCTATCACTGCTGCCCTTATATCTTTTCCTTCTGCTACTCTTACTTGAATAAAATCAATCAATATAATGGCATTGTTTATAACAATACCTATTAGTGATAGCACGCCGAGCATTGCCATGAATCCCATTGGCCATCCAGTAATCAAAAGTCCAGCCAGCACACCAATCATTGCTAGAGGTACAGTAAACAAAATGACTAATGGTTTAAGAAACGAATTATATTGTGTTACAAGAACAAGAATAATCAATATCATCGCCATACCAACTGCAGCCACCACCTGCGATCTGGCTTTTACAGTCTCTTCATGCTCACCTCCTTGTTCCAATCGATACACCGAGGGTAATGATTGCATCATCTTATCTAGTTTTTTCCGTATGTGATTAGCCACTGTGTTCGCAAGCATTCCTTCTTCTACACGAGCACCTACCGTCACCGTTGGTATACTATTTTGGCGGGCAATTACTGCAGGTTTCCATGTCGAAATCACATCGGCTACAGAATTAAGTGGGACCTTTCCATGAGCACCATTAACAAAAATGCCAGATAGATCATTTAGGTCTTGTCGTTTTTCTCTTAATGTCCTTAGCAATACTGGCACCAGGTGATCACCTTCGCGATATGTTGTCAGTCGTGCACCCGATAACAACGATTGTGTTGTCAATGCCACATCTGCATTTGTCACACCGGCAAGATTTGCTGCAACTGGATCAATCTTTAATTCAACCTGATATCCAGCCACTCCCCAGTTACTGTATGGTTCGATGGCACCAGGCGTCTCCTTGAATATCTGAATCATATCCTGCGCTTTACTTCTAAGTACATCTCGATCTGGTCCACTTAAACGAAATGCAATGGGATCCCTAATCGGGGGGCCCAGCATAAAAAGATCAACTGTAATTCGCGCCTGGTAGATTTCAGCAAATTTCTCACGCACCTCGCGGGCGTATTCCTCTGTATAGTTATGATCGGTCATATTCACAAGCAAAAAAGCATAATATGGATAATCATATTCTGGCTCCTGTGTCACCATGAGTCTTGGTCCACCTGAACCCACAAAAGTAATTACATTTGCCAGGCGCTGCTTAGACTCTCCGGATTCCATCACAGGACTTATGTCTACAAGGATTTTTTCTACTTGTTCTGCTACCTGAGAGGTTGCAGCAATAGGAGAGCCTTCAGGTAGCCACACCTTTACAAAGAATTGGTCGCGTGCGCCTGATGGAAAAAACTGGTTACCTATAATAGGTATGATTCCCAAGCTGGCAACAAATAATACAAGCGAGGAACCAAGAACTATAGCCTTATGATCCAAACACCAGCTAATAGCGCGGTCGTAACGGGGAATTTCCCTAATCTGTTCTGTGTTCTTATTAATATTTTCAATTGCATTCTCCTTTAACAACCATACGCACATAATAGGAGTGACCAGCATGGCTACAAAAAAACTTGCGACCAAAGTAACAGGAACTACTATCGGCAAACTGCCCACGTATTCACCAACATTACCTACCATAGTCAGCATGGGCAGAAACGCAAAGATCGTCGTCAGTGTTGAAGTCAGGATGGGGATTGCCAGATCCTGAGTACCCTTAATAACTGCCTCTGCTTTGGGCATACCTTCCCGGATTAGACGCACTGCGTTTTCCGTTACCACTATGGCATTATCGACGACCAGACCGAGTGCAATAATTAATGATGCGATTGAAAACTGTTCCAGTTCGATCCCTAAATAACGAACTACTGCAAATGCGCATATCATCGAGATGGGTATCGCCGCTGTCATGATCAGTGCAGGACGCCACCCCATCGCAAGCAATATAAGAAAAAGTACAATGGTCATACCCTGGAGCAAATTAGTTTGAAATGCACTAATACGTGTATCGACCTGTCTCGGCAGATCATTAACTCGTGTAAGCGCTATGTCAGGTGGTAGATAACTTTCTCGTAAAAGATCAAGCACCATATTAACTTCTACACTCATTTCCGTAACATTCTGTCCACTTTTCATTGATATCCCTAAAACCAAAGTTGCATTATGTGGCAAGCTGGGAGTGGTGAAGCGGGTAAGGTTTTTGGGTGGCTCTTCGTAACGTCGATCGATAATAATAGGCAAATCGCCAAGACGTACCGGGAGATTACCCTCGACCCGGCTCACAACCAGATCTTTCATCTGGTTTACTGAAGTAAACTCACCGGTAGGATTGATTGCATATCGTGCAAGTTCGGTATCAAGTTCTCCTCCAGGCTGCACAATATTACGAGCTTGAAAAATATCTCGAAGCTGGTTCGCAGTAAAGTTTATCTTAGCCCAGTCAGCACTATCTACTTCTATATATATATGCTCAGGTTGTACGCCCCAAAATTCTACTTTCGCTACGGAATCTATTACCTCAAGTTCATCTTCGATCCGCTCAGCGAAGATCTCAAGCTCTCTCGGGGAATATGGATGGTCAATGATTTGCTGACCAGCAAGTGGGATCTGGTGTAAAGCGATGACTATTTCATAAACATCACCGAAATCTGAATTGACAAATGACGGTTGACTACCTAACGGCAATCTGTTCTGGACAGTGTTTACCTTGGCTCGTAATTCATCCCAAACCTGCTCTGTATTAGTGACTCGATCATCAGCAGCAATTTGAATAACAGAAAGGCCTACCATCGACTTCGATTCAATGATATCGACCTCAGTAATCTGTGCGATGACCTTTTCTAAGGGATCAGTGATTAGCTCCTCTACCCGGTCTGCCGGCGCACCGGGCCAACCTGTAATAACAAGAGCATCCCGGATAGTGATTTCCGGGTCTTCTCGCCGTGACATGTTTGTAAAATTGAATAGTCCAACGCATAAGAAGACGCCGAAAAAGGCAAGTACAATTGGACGATGTGTCAGTGCAAATTTTGGTAGATTCACTTTAGGAGTTTCTCTTGTCCAACAATGTTTACTGGTTGCTCATTTGAAACATAGTGCACCCCACCGACAATAACTTGTGCACCCGGTTCTATACCTTCACCTTCGATTCGACGTAATTCTAGATAAGTATCATGTACAGTAATTTCTTTGAGCTTGGCCTTATTATTTTCAACAAGGAAGACAACATGTTTTTTATTAACCATTGTGATTGCATTGATTGGCACGTATAGACCCTTTGTTGTCGAATGCAGTAAAAAACTTACGGGGACCAAATCACCAGGACGTAGCAACCATTGCGGACGGCCAATCGCGAGTCCTTCAAAATGTTCTGTTTTTGGATCAATAACAAGAAAATCACCTTCTTGCAGATCACCACTTTCTTTCAAACTCCTGAAGTTCCATTTAATTACAGTGAAGTACTCTGTATCTAATGAGACTTCAATTTTATCGGGAATATGTTTACCGACGGCACTTCGTTTTGCACCCGGATGAAAACTGACCCCGGGAAGCCGCAGAACATAGTGCTTTCCATTTTCATAATAGATACTGTGTATAGGAACATATAGCTTACCCTCCTCACCGTGAAAGCGCCGTACAGCGGGCAGGAAATCTGCAACAAGAGGAAGGCCTTTAGTTTCTGGTTTGATCTGTTCGATACGACGCCTCTGATTACGCGCCATCAAATCGATACGAAATGTACGCGTGTTTGGATCCGCGATTGCACCCTTTTCATAAACGAGTGCATTAACTTGTGTGGGCTTTCCCTCCGGATCAATTGGATCCTTTGGATACAATATAGCCCTGTCGCCCGTTTGTATCCTGCGATCCTCATCGGCTGAAACTTCAACTTGGACCTGTATAGGATCCATTAAACTGAGCTTTACTACAGGCATTCCTGCATCAACTACAGCACCCTGAGTGACGTGTATTTGTGTGATTCTGCCCGAGAAGGGTGCCCTAAGTTTAGTATCTTCAAGATCTTCTAATGCACGATCGAGATTATTAATAATTTCTCTTATCACTGCATCATTTTGAGCTTTCCGTGCAACCATACTATCGTAATTGCTTTGTGCATCATCCACTGCTTGTTGTTTACCTGCACCCTCGGCAAGGATTCTTTTCTGTCGTTCAACCGTCTGACGTGCGAGTTTGAGTACAGCATTAGTTGCTTTTAATTCTTGCTGGGCAGCATTGAGTCGTTCTTGTAAAGCATCAGATCTTAGACGGTAGCGTATATCATCCATGGTTGCGATGATCTCACCAGGACGAACAAGTTCATCATTTTCATCGTAAGCTGGGCCTTCCAATTCTTTACCTAATTCCTCTACAGCAAGAATCCTACCGGTAACTTCAAAACCCACTTTTTCCTCCCGATAGAGATTGACTGATCCAGTTAAATTAATTTCACGTACAAAATCATTATTTTCGAGCTGCAGAGTGGTTACAGGACGTGAACTGATGTTGATTACATCATCAACCGATTCTTTATCGCACCCAGTGCAAATTAAAATTGTGCTTGTAAAAATTGTTAGTAAGTATTTGTACATTGTTATCACTTCATGCGTTTGATAATTATAGTAGGTTTGATCTATGCCGGTGCCCAAAAAAATATCGGTCCTTCCGGTATTACCGTCATCATTGTGCGTGATGATTTGATCGGTAAGGCCGATCCGATCACGCCGATCTCGTTTGATTACGCGGTACAGGCCAATGATTCATCACTTTATAACACGCCGCGCAGCAAATCCTTTAGGGTTATCTGCACTTCCGCCATCCTTCGCGCAACCAGTTCTGTGTAAATAAAAGGGACAGATTTTTTTTAATTATGTTATAAACACCTCGGTATAACGTGTTGCGTTATATAACGCGATACGTTATGATCTATACTATATGATAAAGGATTTCAAGGATAAGCAGACGGAGTTGGTTTGGGACGGTATTGCCAGTAAACGTTTACCTCAAACGATTCAAACAGTGGCAAGGCGAAAACTTCGCATGTTGAACAATGCGGCTACATTGAATGACTTGAGGATGCCCCCGGCGAACCGCCTGGAACGTCTTCGTGGTAGTAGAGCAGGACAGTACAGTATTCGAATAAATGAGCAGTGGCGTATTTGTTTTATTTGGAAAGATCGTGATGCCTACCAGGTTGAGATTGTTGATTATCATTAATAGGTGAATACCATGAAAAAGTTACCCAATATACATCCCGGTGAAATTCTATTGGAAGAATTTTTAAAGCCTATGGACATCAGCCAAAACAAGATAGCACGTGATATTGGTGTACCACCCCGCCGCATTAATGAAATTGTACATGGCAATCGTGCAATTACGGCCGATACTGCTGTACGCCTTGCCAAATATTTCAATGTTTCAGAGTCTTTCTGGATGGGATTGCAATCTGATTATGCTATTGAAGAGGCACTTACAAACCTGGGACGAAAAATAGAGCGAATTCCGTCTCATGCAGCTTAGTTAAATAAAAGGGGACAGGTCGCTCGGCAACTGCTCGAGAAAATGTTCCTGACTTTCTCTACCTCCTATATCCCTATAATCGTCCGGCGTTGCTCTACCACCTACGGTCGCTCTTGTGCTCCATGCACTTGCGACACTTGTGCTTCCATGCACATCGTCCATGTAGGCGTCTTGCACTTACGACACTTGTTCACACCCCACAAGGGGGTACCAAGGTCCATGAACATCGTCCATGTGCTTGCGCACCTCAAGGGTATTTCCTACGGGCACATTTGTGCGGTAGCTCTTTTGCTTCCTGCAACTGCTACACTAGCACATCCATGTGCGTCGTCCTTGCACGTCAGGTTAGAGTCTTTTTTATTTCAGGTATTTTAATACAGTTTAATTGTTAGGAGCGTTAGTATGAAAGTAGGTGTATTGATTTTGAATTCGATGTTCTTGTTGATGTTCATCAGTATTATCATTGGTGAATGGGGGAATGCCCCGGCAACCGTGGCTGGCATAGCCATCGTTAATATAGTTATTAATTCTGTATTTATTCTTTTTAGGACAATAAAAGATTTTCAGGAATAATGCATCAATAGGGTCAGTGCAGTTCCATCGCTTCCCCGGCTTTGGCTTCCTGCGTCGCTCTACTACTTACTTCCATGTAAGCATGCGGTCACTGCACTAATGCGGTAGCTCCTTTGCTTTCTGCAACTGCTACACTAGCACATCCATGTGCGTCGTCCATGTATGCCGTCTTGAAACAGGATTGCTGGAATCTGGTTCTATACTATATAGGCGGTAATGAATAATTGGTGAATGGTGAAATAAGTTAATCATGATTTATAAAGTTCAAGCCAGATACATTGAAGATAAAGCCGGTGAATTTTTTCAA
>CAZCXC010000018.1:0-1586 GCA_964502505.1 uncultured Enterobacteriaceae bacterium | reverse complement strand
TAGTATTTTAAATAAAATTAATCGTATAATGTTCTTTGGAATTCCAGGTTAATCATAAAATATAGTTAAAATGGTCTTTTCATATTATTCAAAATTATCACGCAAGCAGAAGGGGATTTATAAAAAAAGTGATGAGATAATCAGTATTAAATTAAATGATATTACAAGGGTAACACCTTTAATTATTGATTTAGAAAGTGCACTTGAAAATGAAGATCGGAGTGATGTTGAAAAGCTTTCAAGGCATATAATTACTGCGATTATTAAAGATTTAAATGTTCCGGCAATCAGGCTAAAAGTTTTAGCAGTTCGTCCGAGTAACGACTGGGGAGAATTGCATGGATTGTATGAACCGGCGGAGGATAGAGAGCGTGCCTGTATCAGTGTCTGGATGCGCACAGCAAAACATAAAAAAATTGTCGCATTCCGTACTTATTTAAGGACACTGTTACATGAATTATGCCATCATCTCGATTATGAAATGTTAAAGCTGGATGATTCTTTGCATACAGAAGGTTTTTTAAAAGAGAATCAAGTCTGTTTAAACAATTGGTTAAATAACCAGGTTTTATTATGACTATGACTTTCCCCAGAGTTCTTGCAGGCGCTTATCTCGGCCACAGCCATGCCGGTAGAATTTGTAGCGAATAGGATTTTTCTGGTAGTAATCCTGATGGTAATCTTCCGCTGCGTAAAAATCAGATGCGGCAGTAATTTCGGTCACAATTTCCTGTTTGAAAGGTTTATTTTGTTCAAGCTCAGTCTTTGATTCCTGTGCCAATTGTTTTTGTTCTTCATCATGATAAAAAATACCGCTGCGGTATTGATTTCCCTGGTCACAAAATTGTCGGTTTGGAGTTGTTGGATCAATATTTTTCCAGAATATAGAAAGTAATTCTTCATAACTCACTTTATTCGGGTCATAAACAATTTGTACTGCTTCTGTATGACCTGTTCTTCCGGCAGATACTTCTTTATAAGTGGGATTTGTCTTATGGCCCGCGGTATAACCGGATGTAGTCGATGTTACGCCATCGATCTTGTCGAATGGAGGTTCCATGCACCAGAAACAACCCCCGGCAAAGGTGGCTACGGCTAAATTGTCTTGATCAATTTGCGGGCTTTCTTCACTGTAGGCTATACCAAAGTAGAAAAGAGCGATTAATAATGTAATAAGTTTGCTTAAAGATTTCATGATGATGGTTACCAATTAATGCTGTACAAGCCCTGAGACTATAGTTAAATAAATTAGTTTAATTAGAAATCAAATAATCCAATATATAATATCCCAATGTTTAGCTATACTTTTCGTTAATGTTTTCATTCAGCCATAAAACTCGTATGCCATCATCCGCTGATGCCCTGACTGGGCGTGCAGATGCAATGCCAGTGAGTGACCAGCATTTTGTCAATGGCCACTCAATCAAGCCACCGTTTCCGGAACAGATGCAAATGGCGATGTTTGGTCTGGGTTGTTTTTGGGGTGCCGAGCACAAGTTCTGGGCAATCGATAGTGTCTACAGTACAGCTGTTGGTTACGCCGGTGGATATACTCCGAACCCTAAATATGATGAAGTCTGTACGGG
>CAZCXC010000017.1:0-2426 GCA_964502505.1 uncultured Enterobacteriaceae bacterium | reverse complement strand
TGGCGTAGTATTCGCCATGGAAGTTATCATGATGGAATATACCATCACAGGATTTACACCCGTCATACTGGCGGCAGTGAGTGCGACGACAATTAGTCGTATTGTCTTCGATACACACTCCGTATTTTATGTCCCTGCTTTGGAATTAACTTCATTTTGGGAGTTACCTTGCATTATATTAATGGGCATAGGTATAGGTGCTATTGCTGCACTGTTTATCACTTCGCTAAAGTGGGTAACGCATCAAGGTCAAAAGATCCCTATTTGGTTGCGCATGACATTAGCAGGTCTTGGTGTTGGTCTTTGTGCAGTCATTGTCCCTGAAGTAATGGGTATCGGTTATGATACAGTAAATACTGCTTTAATCGGTGAGCTAAGTATAACGGCTCTAGTTTTAATATTATTTTTTAAATTGGCTGCTACGGTAATCAGTATTGGTTTTAGTTTGCCAGCGGGTTTGATTGGGCCAACATTATTTATTGGTGCCATAGCAGGTAGTGTTACGGGATTAACTTTAGGATTGCTGCCTGTAGAATTATCCCATCCTGGTTTTTATGCAATGCTGGGTATGGGTGCGATGATGGGTGCGACACTACAAGCGCCGCTTGCTGCTTTGTTAGCATTACTTGAACTAACTGGCAATCATAATATTATTTTCCCCGGTATGCTTGCAATTGTAAGTGCAAGTCTTGCAAGTAAAGAATTGTTTGGTGTCAGTTCAGTCTATTTATCGCAGATGAAAGAGATCGGGCTTGATTATAGAAATGATCCCATTGCACAATCACTCCGACGTTTGGCTGTAGCTTCTGTTATGAACAAAGAATTTGCCATAGTGCAAACTGAACTTAATCGGCAACAAGCTGAGAATATATTAGCCAAGGTACCTCATTGGCTTGTGATCAGTAGGGATGAATGTAATTTGTTAATGCCGGCAGCTGATCTGGCCAGACATTTAGAAGAAAACAATGATGATACGATTCAAGTGATGGAAATACCTTCAAAAAGAAAACAATTGGCAGCCGTTATTCAGCAATCCACTTTACAACAGGCATTGAAAATTCTGGATGAATCTGAAGCAGAAGCGCTGTATGTTATTCGACCTTTGGGAACGTCTGCAGATCAAATATTTGGTATCGTAACGCGACAAGATATTGAAGAAGCATACCGGTAACGGTCAATTCACAATTAATTATTTTTAGTCCGGTTCAGTCATTTGTGGCATGCCACGACGTTGCATGGTCATAATGCCTGCAACAATGACCATTAGTGCACCTAGATACATATATATGTCGGGTATTTCTGACCAGAAAATCCAACCATAAATCGCAGCGAATATGACTGTTGTGTAACTGTAAGGACTGACTCTCGCAGCCGGTGCCAGACTGTAACTATAGGTCAACAGGAATTGTCCCAGCGTTGCGAACAGACCAGCTAGCCCCATAATGATTAATGTTTTCCAGCTTGGTGTCTGCCATGCCCAGAATAATGGGATTGTAGATACTACGGTTGCTGTAATACTAAAATAGAATACGATGCGATAGGTTGGTTCTGTACTTGCCAAGCTTCTAATTGTCACCATGGCGATTGCAGCAAATACAGCTGAAATGAGACCAACCCAGGCGGCATAGCTAAATAAACCTATACCTGGTTTTAAGATCAAGCAAATGCCCAAGAAGCCGATAATGATAGCCGTAATTATTTTATTTGATGCTCTTTCTCCCAACCAGAATAAGGCAATGATGGCTATAAACAGGGGTGCGCTGTAATTCAGCAACACAGCTTCGGCTATTTGTAGATGAGCTATGGCATAGAAAAAACAGTACATAGCTGCCAGACCAGATAATGCCCTTAAAATCTGTGCTTTCGGTCGGCCGGTTGCCAGGTTTTTTAGTCCCTTTTTACATAACCATGGAAACAGGATTATTAGGCCGAAGCTGCTGCGCAAGAATACGAGCATTTCATTAGACAAAGTTTTTGATGAATAGCGCACTGCTACTGCCATTGATGCAAACATGAGTGCCGCCAAGGTAGCGGTAAGTGCAGCACGTATAAACATTTTATCGGTCGACATAATCCGCCCAATTGCTCAAAAGGGCAGGTATTCTACCGGATTAATGTCACCTGCGATCTCAAATTGCTTACAAATATGCTTAAGAGTTCGATGGAGTAGCAGAGCATATTCTGGTAATATTCAAGCCCGACCTATGAATGTTTGTGACATCCTTATCGATCAGAAAAATTCGCAAGAATGGATAAGGGTTCCTCCCCTCATAAATCTCATAAGAAGCCATGTCCAATTCGCATTAATTTACCCCTTGTTGTTGAAGGTAAAGTTCGGCAAGTGCCAAATCATAATTATGAGTCACCTTAATATTATCTGGATGTCCCTCAATCAGCAAAGGATGGTTGCCACAGATTTCAATTGC
>CAZCXC010000016.1:0-5387 GCA_964502505.1 uncultured Enterobacteriaceae bacterium | reverse complement strand
TGTCAAATCAGAGTTACTTGGGAGTAAATCGTAATCACCCTCTTGCGTATAGATCAGTACTTCTGAAATTGTCTTCTCATCCATTAATACATCGAAACCGGAAAGTTCTAACGTTAGTTTATTTACACCACTACCCATCGTGGCATTACCTTGTGGATCAAAATCAACCAACAAAACTCGCCTTTTTGCCGCAGCCAGTGACGCAGCCAGGTTGACGCTTGTGGTTGTCTTACCGACACCGCCCTTTTGGTTGGCTATTGCTATGATTTTTGGTGGGCGAGACATTAAAGCTTGATTTGTAGTGGGTGATCACTCATGCACTTCATTATCGCATAGTCACTTGCCGGATGGTAAAGCCGTTATTTCAATCAGCATCCGTTCGCCCTCTACTCCAGGCACATCAAGTTTGTGTTTATAAACGTTGACTTCCTTCTTTTCCAGCGCTGCCAGTTCTGCCATAACATCCGGGCCTTTCATTGCTAAAATACGGCCCTTAGCTTGCAATAAATGAGCAGCCACTTTGTACAGATCAACCAGCTTTCCCCAGGCCCGCACAGTCACCGTTGAAAATCGGGGTTCTGGGGAAAAATTTTCAATACGACAATTAACTGCTTCTACATTAGATAATCCGAGCTCAATGACAGCCTGATTTATAAACCGGATCTTTTTGCCACTACTATCCAGTAATGACCAATGCTGCTCTGGCTTTGCCAGTGCGAGAACCAGTCCCGGCAATCCAGCGCCGCTACCAATATCAAGACATTGCACACCCTTGACATAGGGTAATACAGCCAGACTATCCAATATATGGTAAGACACCATTTTTTCAGCCTGGTCTATGGCTGTTAAATTATAGGCTTTATTCCATTTCACCAGCAGTTCGATAAAAGCCCGATAAGCATCGATAGGATACTCATCGGGAGAGAACCCCATCGCTACGATGCCGTTATAAATCTGTGTTGAAAGTGCGGCGGGTGAATATAAATCACTCAAGCGCTTTTTTGTAGCTGAGCAGAATGTTTTTTAAGATAAATACGCAATAACGAAATTGCAGCGGGTGTTATGCCGGGAATGCGCGCTGCCTGGCCAAGTGTATAAGGCCTATGCTCAGATAATTTCTGCATAACTTCAGTTGATAATCCACGCACTTGCATATAATCGATATCTGCAGGTAACACAGTTTCTTCATGATGCAAATTACGTTCGATTTCGATCTCCTGGCGATCAATATAACCACTATACTTTGCCTGGATCTCAATCTGCTCGGCCACAACCGGATCAATATTATTAATGTCCCGATCCAACAGATTCATTAGTGCCAAATATTCCACATCAGGACGTCGTAATAATTGCGCCAGATTATATTCATGCGTTATTGGTTTCCCAAAAACACGATTTGCTTCTGCTACCGAAATAGAATCCGGTTGCATCCACGTTTGTTCAAGGAATTGTTGCTCTTTTGCAATTGCTTCGCGTTTTGCTGTAAACATTGACCAACGATAATCATCAACCAGACCTAACTCATAACCTGTTTCTGTCAATCTTAGATCTGCGTTATCTTCACGTAATAACAAACGATATTCTGCACGACTGGTAAACATACGGTAGGGTTCAATTGTTCCCTGCGTGATCAGATCATCAATTAATACGCCAATGTAAGCCTGATCCCGGCGTGGACTCCAGTGAACTTTTTCCTTCACTTTCAATGCAGCATTAAGTCCAGCGATTAAACCTTGCGCTGCTGCTTCTTCATAACCTGTCGTGCCATTGATTTGTCCAGCGAAAAACAATCCTGAGAGGTGTTTTGTTTCTAACCAGGGATTAAGATCACGTGGATCAAAATAATCATATTCGATGGCATACCCTGGCCGTGTTATATGCGCTTTTTCAAATCCTTTAATCGAGCGTACCAATTGACATTGAACATCAAATGGAAGACTGGTCGATATTCCATTGGGATAAACTTCATGCGTAGTGAGACCTTCGGGTTCGATAAATATTTGATGTGATGTTTTATCTGCAAAGCGCATGACTTTATCTTCAACAGATGGGCAATAACGAGGACCGGTGCTTTCAATATTACCGTTATACATAGGCGAACGATCGATAGCAGCACGAATGATCTCATGTGTTTGTTCATTGGTATGGGTAATATGACAAACGATTTGTTGAGGATGCTGTTCGTGATGACCAAGGTAAGAAAATACAGGTGTCGGTACATCCCCCGCTTGTATTTGTAACTGACTATAATCAATCGTCTTGCCATCAATGCGAGGTGGTGTCCCTGTCTTCAGGCGATCAACCCGAAATGGTAATTCTCGTAAACGCTTAGCCAAAGCAATAGAAGGAGGATCACCTGCACGACCTCCCTGATGATGACTATCACCAATATGGATCTTGCCACCGAGAAACGTACCCACTGTGAGCACAACACATTCGGCCGTAAACTTAAGACCCATTTGTGTGACAACACCTTTCACGCAATCATTTTTTACAATCAGATCATCAACAGCCTGCTGGAATATGTGCAGGTTTTCCCGCGACTCCAGTGCCGGTCGCACAAAAGACTTATACAACAGACGATCAATCTGGGCACGCGTCGCACGCACGGCCGGACCTTTACTTGCATTTAAGGTGCGGAATTGAATACCACTGTGATCAGCCCCACGTGCCATCAAACCACCTAAGGCGTCGATTTCCTTGACTAGGTGCCCCTTACCGATCCCACCAATCGCGGGATTACATGACATTTGTCCTAAGGTATCGATGCTATGCGTAAGCAATAATGTCCGTACACCCAGCCGTGCCGAGGCCAGCGCTGCCTCCGTACCGGCATGGCCGCCCCCCACAACAATGACTTCAAAATGTTCAGCTTGCTTACTCATTTAGTATCGATATTTAAAAAGTGTTAGATGGAACAGGCCAGCATAATAATTAGGACGGCGGGTCTTCGTCTAGTGTTTTCTGGACAAAATTTGGCACGATTCAGCAGGCAATTATCCTAATATGTGCATATCTTTCATTTTCACATAGTGATTAGCTGAATATTCCAGTGATTCTAATTCCTCATCAGTTAAGGCTCGTACCCGTTTAACGGGTGACCCAACATATAAATAACCCCCTTCCAGTTCTTTTCCCGTGGGGACCAAGGCACCTGCAGCAATGATCGATTTTTCGCCGATTACTGCACCATCCATAATCGTGGCCGACATCCCAATTAAGCATAAATTACCTACAGTGCATGCATGCAAAGTGACTCGGTGTCCCACCGTGACATTATCACCGATGTTCAGTGGAAATCCACCTGGTGTGTATTTGCCATCATGGGTTACATGCAAAACACTGGCATCCTGAATATTAGTACGCTCCCCAATGGTAATGGAATGCACATCACCACGTGCAACGGCCATCGGCCATAATGAAGAATCCGCACCAATTGTGACATCACCAATTACGATTGCAGTTTCATCTACAAATGCTGTATCCGCAATATCTGGAGTCTTATCCTGAAACGTCCTGATCGTCATACTTGAACTTTTACCTTTTTATTGAACGAAATGTATAAATAAATTGTCTTATTAGCAGATTGCCAGCCCAGTGAAAAGGAAAAGATGAATCGCATAATACTCAACACATTAATTATTGTTATTACGGCTACCCTGACACTTCAGACTTTTAATCCAGCAATTGGTGAAACTTTACGCATACCCGTGGCTGCACCTGAATTTACCCACACGAATGAAGAAGACTGGATTAATTCCGAACCATTAAAACTCAACCAATTAAGTGGGAAAGTATTACTAATCGATTTCTGGACTTTTGATTGCTGGAATTGTTATCGGTCATTTCCCTGGCTCAATGCAATGGAACAAAGATTGCCAAAAGATAACTTTCATATTATTGGAATCCATTCACCTGAATTCAGCCATGAAAAAATTAGGAAAAATGTTGTTGAGAAAGCAAAAGAATTTAAATTGGATCATCCCATCATGATCGATAATGACCTTTCCTACTGGAAGGCGATGTACAATAAATATTGGCCTGCGTTTTACCTCATCGATAAAAAAGGACAAGTACGTGGTATTTACTATGGTGAAACCCATGAAGATGATCCACAGGCAAAACATATAGAAAAAACAATTAATACACTGTTAACAGAAAACCTTTAATTCCTATATATATAACTTAAGGAATTATTACTTTTTTCAGTTTCCCAATCAAGCGACGATAAGGACCTTCTAAATTTGTAGTCGCATACGCCATTACTTCATCCAGGTTTGTTGGTTTGCCAACAACGATAACTCCAACCATTCCAAACCCGATATGCGGTTGGCACACATAAGCATAAATACCTTCGACATCTAATTTTAACTTCAAGTTTTCACCCAGCTTACTTTGCCAGTGTTTGGCGCCTTCCGGTATCAATCCTTCTACCGATGCGGTGTTGTGTGATGTCATGTTCATCCACTGTACCGTATCACCGGGGCTGATATAAATCGTATCCGGTTTAAAAATTCTTGCCTGTGCATTAATCTTGTGTGTGACTGGATTTGCCGCAACAGTTTTTTCTTCCGTTGCTTCAGCAGGGACATCTACCTCTTCTATAATCTCTTCTGATACGGTTGTAACCACAACTTCTGTATATGGCCAGTTTTTATAAATCGCTTCCTGATATATAACATCGTTTGTCAATTCAACCCTACTTACATCACTTGCTACTGGTGCTTGTTCTATATTTTTAGTATCTTTTGATCCTGAATCTTCCTCACCACAAGCAGTGAGGAATAATCCAAGCATAAGAACTGAAATTAACTGTTTCTTACCAAGAAACACTATGTGATTATTTTAAATACTTAAACTTATTGGTAAGGCCAGTTCTTATAGATTTCATCTTGATAAACGACACCTTCGGCACGCTCCATATTGGCCATGGCTGAACTATCTGCATCGTCAGATGATGCCATCGCCTTTTCTTCCATAGGGGGTGCACTTTTGCTCGCACTTTCTGCACCAGAATCACTGTCTCCACAAGCAATAAGCATTGAACCGAAAAATAGAATTGTGAAAAACGACTTTAAATTTTTAACTAACATTATGTCTTTATCTCCAGTAAAAATTGATTGTTTACTTCACTGTGTATCTTAAACTATGTTACTTCATTCCAGAATGAATTTCATTTCTACTAAAAACTTCACCTCATTCTCCCCTGCCAACTTAATGTACAATACATTCAATCCCTGATTAGTTGCCGATCTACCGCCATGGACACTAACAAAATTTCTGATTTCTGTCATCGCGAATGGGAAAATTCTGCGATAAAGGAACTCATTGATTACATTCGTATACCGAATAAATCACCGATTTTTGATCCGGATTGGCAAGCTAAT
>CAZCXC010000015.1:0-21361 GCA_964502505.1 uncultured Enterobacteriaceae bacterium | reverse complement strand
TGATATTTTCATCATGTTCACCAATCGCTGCTTTTGTTGAAGGCGTATAGATGGCTTCAGGTAATTGTTGCGCCTGCTGTAGACCTTTAGGCAATTGAATACCGCAGACAGCACCTGAATTTTGATAATCTTTCCAACCTGAACCAATTAAATAACCACGAACGATGGCTTCAACGGGCAGTGGTTTCAGCTTCTTTACAACAACACCACGACCTTCAATGGGTGCGCGCTCATCAGCATCGGGTAAAATTTGATCCAAAGTTTTGTCACTCAGGTGGTTCGCTACAATATGGCCAGTCCGGTCGAACCAGAAATTTGAAACAGCCGTCAGTACGGCCCCTTTCTCTGGGATGGGGTCCGGTAAAATAACATCAAAAGCTGAAAGACGATCGGACGTTACGATCAACATATGCTCATCATCGACCGCATAAATATCGCGGACCTTGCCACTGTTAATTAAAGATAAGCTGCTAATTTCTGATTTATAGAGGGTTGCAGGTATTGTGCTCATTTATTTTTATTCCGTGTAAATTTTTTACGCTATTTTCCCATACTCAACGCACTACGACCATTATCATTGATGTATCTTCCATCTTGCTATTTTCCGGTGTTAAAGTGCACTTCTAGGATGAATAATGACAAAATGAAAAGACCGGAACCAACAAGCGGGATGCACCATGTGGCATTAAATGTCATTGATCTTGAGTCCTGCGAGCATTTTTACGTCAATTTGCTCGGCATGGACGTTGAATGGCGCCCAGATGAAGATAATGTTTACCTTTGTTCCGGTAATGATAATCTCGCCTTACATAAATTGCCGGAAGGAAACCGTCCGGATGGTGTGCAGCGTCTTGATCACATCGGTTTTATTATGAAAACACCAGAATTGGTCGATGAGTGGTATGAATTTCTAATTACTAATGATGTAAAAATGAAAACTAAACCAAAAACACATCGCGATGGTGCGCGCAGTTTTTATTGTAAGGACCCTGAAGGCAATGTGGTGCAGATGATTTATCATATTCCATTAAAAGATTTATAAAAGAACCTCGCACGAATGGTCCTTTGCCCACATACTTCGTTAAAAATGTGCTCAAATGCTTATTTATTTCATATAAATTGCGCTTCTGTGCGCATTTTTACCTCGTCTGAGAACAAAATACCTATCCGTGCAAAGCTCGTTTAAAAAATATTAATGATTAAAAATACCGGCAATCATTTTTTAATTTTGGCCCAGGAATCTCTTAAGGTTACTGTTCTGTTAAAAACTGGATTGCCTTTTATAGAGTCATTACGATCCACACAAAAATAACCCAGCCTTTCGAACTGAAAACGTTGTTCTTGTTCTGCATCTGATAAACTGGGCTCAACGAATGCATTACTCAAAATTTCCATGGAGTCTGGGTTTAAAGAAGATTTCCAATCAGCATTTTTATCAGGTTCTGCTTCCGTAAACAGACGGTCGTACAAACGCACTTCTGTATGTAAGGCATTCTCAACAGAGACCCAATGGATAGTTCCTTTTACCTTGCGTCCATCCGGTGCATTCCCACCCTTGGTTTCTGGGTCATAGATGCAATGTAATTCGGTGATTTCTCCAGTATCATTTTTAATCACTTCCTTACAAGTAATAAAATAAGCATAACGTAACCTGACTTCCCGGCCTGGGCCTAAACGGAAGAATTTTTTTGCTGGGTCTTCCATAAAATCGTCCTGTTCAATATAAATTACTTTCGAAAAAGGTACTTTACGCGAACCCATCTCTGGTTGATTCGGATGATATGGACAGTCGAGTTCTTCTGTTTGTCCTTCCGGGTAATTGGTAATTACAACACGTAACGGTTTTAATATACCCATTACACGGCGTGTTGATTTATCGAGCACTTCGCGCACGGAGTTTTCCAACACCGACATATCGATCACGGTATCGTTTTTAGTTACACCTATGCGTTCACAAAAATCTAGTATGGCTTCTGGCGGATAACCGCGTCGACGCATACCGACGATGGTTGGCATCCGAGGATCATCCCAACCTGATACATGTTTTTCTGTTACCAGCTCATTTAATTTACGTTTGCTGGTGATAGTGTAATTAAGATTTAACCGGGCAAATTCGATTTGTTGTGGGTGGCATGATAGGGGTAATTGATCCAGGAACCAGTCATACAAAGGGCGATGATCTTCAAATTCCAATGTGCACAATGAGTGAGTGATTCTTTCCAGTGCATCAGAGATACAATGTGTATAGTCATACATCGGATAGATACACCAGTCATCGCCGGTACGATGATGATGTGTCGTTTTAATGCGAAAAATAGTTGGGTCCCGCATATTAATATTGGCAGAAGACATATCAATCTTCGCACGCAAAACATATTCACCATCAGTAAATTCACCTGTGCGCATACGCGCAAACAAATTTAGGTTTTCTTCTATACTTCGATTTCGATCTGGACTTTCACGACCTGGCCCAGTTAATGTACCGCGATATTCACGAATTTGATCTGCATTTAAACTATCGACATAAGCTTTACCTTCCTTGATAAGTTGCATAGCGAATTCATACAGTTGTGCGAAATAGTCAGAGGCATAATAGAGGCGATCTTCCCAATCAAAGCCTAACCAGTGAATGTCTTCCTGAATAGCATTGGTATATTCGACATCTTCTTTCTCTGGATTAGTATCATCAAAGCGTAAGTTACAAAGACCAGCATTGTTTTCTTTCGCGATACCAAAATTAAGGCAGATTGATTTAGCATGGCCAATATGTAAATAGCCATTGGGCTCTGGCGGAAAACGTGTGTGTACCCGCCCTTCGTTTTTATTATTTTTTAAATCTTCCGCAATAATATTACGGATAAAATTTACTGGCGGCGTCTTGTCCGGCTCACTCATGAGTTATCTCGGCTAAATTAGTAGAGGTGTCCTAGAGCTTTTTATATAAAAATCTGGCGGATTGTACCTGATTAATTTGTCCGACGTGCAGAAACAGGAAGATCACCTGACAAGCCCATTGCATAACGGATAATGGAATGCTTGAGTGGAGCAATAGCATCGGTTAGATCCAGTCCGATATTGCGCAGGTGTTTCACAGCGTCATGTTGGTTTTCAAACAGATATTTAAAACCTTGTAATATTTTTAGGGCAATATAATTTTCACCTTTGCGCCAACGCTCATAGCGCCTAAGAACAGAATAACTTCCTAAATCACGCTGTTTTTCATTTGCGGTCAGTATTACTTCAGCCAACGTGGCAGCATCAAGGAAACCCAGGTTTGCACCTTGGCCTGCCAGTGGATGAACTGTGTGTGCTGCATCACCTATTAATACTACCCGTGGTTTGCAATACGTTTCTGCCTGAGCATGTTGTAGTGGAAAACTTGTGCGCGTGTTACTTGAAATGATATCACCAGCCACCCCTGAAAAAGCATCAGCTAGAGTTTGATTGAATTCTGCTTCTTCCATTGCAAGTAATTTTTCTGCATGCTCCGGGGAAGTTGACCAGACAACACCACACTGATACGGATCGGCCATCGGTAAGAACGCAAGTGGCCCTGTATTTAAAAACCGTTGTCTTGCCACCTGTTTATGTGATTTTTCAGTTTTGACAGTGCAGGCCAAAGCATGTTGCTTGTAGTCATGTTGTGGATAAGAAATATTTGCCAAGGATCGTATGGTGGAACGCGCACCATCAGCGGCCACTATTAAACTGGTGCTGTAATGCTGACCGTTTTCAAGTTCTATAGTGATCTTTGCTTCCTCACCTTCAAGAGATATCGGCTTTGATTGAATCCATTCAATACAATCAAACTGCTCAGTTTGTTTTAGTAAGGCTTGTTCTAATGCTGTCTGCTCAATGATTGTCCCAAGCGTAGGCTCACATAATTCAGCACTGTCGAAACGAATGTTGCCATCACCGTTTTCATCCCAAACGAACATCTCACGAAAATAGCCGATCTTATCTTGATTTAGATTTTTCCATGCGCCTGTAATCCGCAGAATATTTTCGGATCCGCGTGTAATTGATAATGTACGTGGATCTACCTTTTCCCTTCCCTTGTCAGAACGAATATTCTTTTCAATTATTAAACAACGAATATTTTCTTGTGCCAGTAAAATGGCAAGCGTACAACCAACCAAACCACCACCAACAACTATAACATCAGTATGTAATTCACAATTATTCATAACGGAACACCCCTTACCAATGCGGGTTGTTTTCCATGTAAACCCATTGCTTTACGCATAAAATATTTTTTAAGTGGAGGGATCATATTCGTAGATAACATACCCAGGTTCCTAGCAATGACTTTGTGTGGCAATTCACTATAAAAGAGAGAAGCAAGCCCATCTGTAAAGCGTATTACCCGTTTTTGATCCTGAGCACGTAGTGCCAGATAATTTTCCAACAGGATTCGATCGCCTGGATCGTTTTCTGTTCGTATAGCTGGCACTAATATCTCAGCAAGACCAGCAACATCACGTAAGCCAAGATTAAAACCCTGTGCACCATTGGGATGTAATGTGTGTGCCGCATTACCCAAAATCACTACGCGATCCATTATAGGTTCATTTACATTAACTTGCTTTATAGGATAAGACTTACGTGCACCTATGCGCTGAAATTCTCCAAGACGCCTACCAAAACGTGATTGCAGTGCTTGTAAAAATTTATCATCTCCCATTTCCATATACTGTTCAGCATTTTTTGAATTCACTGTAAAGACTACTACGCATCGTTGTTTTGTTAATGGTAATAATGCCAAAGGACCTGATTCCGTAAATCTCTCATACGCTGTATCCTGATGTGGTTGGTCTGGCGTGATATTCGATACGATGGCAGTTTGCTGGTAATCTTTTTTTTCTGTCTCAATACCAAGTAGATCTCGAAGTTTTGACTGTGCGCCATCCGCAACAACAACCAGTTTGCTCTTTATTATTTTAGTCTTGTTATTTTCGCTTATCGTTACTTCAGCAAACTCAAACAGTACATTAATGCCTTTAACGCTTGCTGGGCACAACACGTCGATATTTTTTGCTTCTTCGATTTTTTTTAACAGTACTTGGCCGAGGTCACGGGCAATGACAACATAACCCAGTGCCTTAACCTGCATCATATCTGCATGCAGACGTACAAAACCGAAATGTTTTTGATTAGAGACATGGACTCGCCGGATGGGGTTGGCGCTTTTTTTAACTGATTGCCAAATATCCAGGCCATCTAATATTTGTATCGTTGAATGTGACAATGCAAGACCGCGATCATCGTAGCTGGGTTGTTCAGCCATCTTGGGTGTAACGGGTTCAATTACTGCTATACGTACATTCTCATTTCGTAATGCACATGCCAAACTGGCCCCGACTAAACCCCCGCCGGCAATGACAATGTCATAATCAAGCGGCTTGTTCATTTGCCATTAGCATTTCTATTTCAGCAATAGTCTTGGGTGCATCTTTGCTTAATATTTCGTGTCCATCTTTCGTAACCAATATATCATCTTCAATACGCACACCAATGTTCCACCATTTTTTTGCCAGGCCTTTAGTCCCCGCTGGAATATATAACCCAGGTTCGATCGTCATTACCATACCGGGTTCGAGCATACGCCACTCACCATCAAGCTTGTAATCACCCACGTCATGTACATCCATACCAAGCCAATGACCGGTACGGTGCATATAGTATTTTGTATATTCCTGGTCCTTGATCAGCTGTCTGACCTTGCCTTTTAGAATGCCTAACTCAAGCAAACCCTCTGTTATCATTCTTACAGCAGCTTTATGCGGGTCATTCCAATGATTACCTGGCTGCACTTGTTCAATTGCAGCTAATTGTGCTTTCAATACTATTTCATACACTGCACGCTGGGCATCACTGAATTTACCATTGACCGGAAAAGTGCGAGAAATATCACTAGCATAACCATCATATTCCGAACCTGCATCTATTAAGAGCACATCACCGTCCTGCAACTCTGAAGAATTTTCTGTGTAGTGCAAGATACAACTGTTTGCCCCGCTACCCACAATAGACGGATAGGCAGGTGCACGCGCACCACGTTGTGTGAATTCATACACCAATTCTGCTTCAACTTGGTATTCCATTAAACCTGGACGACAAACTCGCATTGCGCGTTTATGTGCTGCTGCTGATATCTTTGCAGCTTTTCTCATGGCTGCGATTTCCGATCGACTCTTGTATAAACGCATATCATGCAATATGTGAGTAAGAGATATAAATTCATCTGGTGCGTTCACCCCTGTACGAATACGTGAACGAACTTCGTTAACCCATTTAATCACGCGTTCATCAAATTTTGAGTCATTGCCCATCGTATAGAAAATACGCTCTCTGTCCTCAAGTAACCCCGGTAGAATTTCATCGAGGTCCTCAATAGGAAATGCATCATCTGCACCATATATTTTCCGCGCGCCTTCGAGTCCCGCTCGATGACCGTTCCAAGTTTCCATAACTGGATCATTTTCACGACAAAATAGAACGTATTCACCATGACGGCGGTCAGGTATTAGCACAGCGACGGATTCAGGTTCTGCATAACCGGTTAAATAATAAAAATCACTATCCGGACGAAAAGGGTACTCGACATCTCGATTGCGAATAAGCACAGGTGCAGTAGGAATGATGGCAATGCTTTCGTTTCCCATCATGTCCATTAGCCGTTTGCGGCGTTTTGGAAATTCTCTATGATTCATTAATGTAAAGTCTCAGGCAGATCTTTGTTAGACAATAAACCGTGGAATTCATCGTAAATTAATATTGCGCCCATGCGCACATATTCAATCAATTCCATCAAATCATGTTCGTTTTGTTCTTCATATTCATCAAGGTCTTCAGTCTTGAGACGGCTAATCTTGTATAAATCATCAATTAGTTCTCTACTCGCATCCGACATAGCCTCAGTACTGCCCAGGCCAACCACTTCCAAACCACTAAGGAAGCCCTGGCACCACTCAGTTAGTGCTATCCCGCGAATTTCCAAGGACATTTCATCATCAGGCAACATAAGTTGCAATTCAGACTCAGGCGAGGCCAATTGTTCAGATATATCAATTACCAATTCTGATATTTGTGTTTGACATTCACTAATCAGCATATCCTCGGCCGCATTCCCCAGTAAGTTTTCAGTCAGCATTTGTTCAGTAACATTTCCTGCAATACAAATTTGTGCACATATAAATCCATGACACTCAGCCGCACGGCGTACCGCGTTCACATCCTCAAGCATCTTGTCCAAAATATCAAAATCAAACATTTTTTCTATAAGTGTGTGGGATAGAGGCCATTCTAATTTAATTAAATTCTGCAGTATAAATCAGGCTTGTTATGAAAATATTGACAATTTCCACTAATTTGCAGGAGATTATACAAATTCCGGTACAAATATTGCCGTAGTAAAGTAATCAAAGCTCAGTCTTGGCTTGACCGCTACTTACGGCCGCTCTATATTGAGCAGATAATAACAAACCAACATTGGGGCTTGTCCATCATAATACAAACGAACGGAATTTATTATGAGCGATAAAAAAGGCGGAAATATAGATCTGGTTGCACTTGAATCACGCGTTGATGAACTTATCCACACCGTCGATCAATTGAAAAATGAAAACTTTGCTTTGCGGAATCAGCAAGACAACCTGGTAAATGAACGTGCGGTACTAATTGAAAAAACTGAGCAGGCACGTACCCGTATTGAATCTATGATTTCCCGCCTACGTGCTATGGAAACACGTTCATGAGCGAAAGTTCAAAGGCAGTAAGTGTTACGATACTTGACAAAGAATACCTGATTTCTTGTGATGAAGATGAACGTGAATTGTTGCACCGCGCTATTGAGTACCTTAATGTAAAAATGAAAGACGTTAAAGGAACAGGTAAAGTCATTGGGAGTGAAAGAATTGCTGTGATGGCAGCACTTAATATCACCCATGAATTACTAGCTTACAAATCAGAGAATGATGACTATACTTCTAAAGTAGATGGATTAGTTCGTCGCTTACAAAATAAAATTGATGATGCCCTAACACAGGGCAAACAAATGGAAATGCAATAAGATTTACAATTGTAGTAACAATGTTGTTTAACAGTTTGGGTATCTTCTGCAGTGCTCGTATACAGGCGTGTGGTAACTTGAGCCTATACTGCACTTATACAGGGAGCTAACCGCGTTATTGTTGTGCATGTCCTTCAATGGAAAGCCTGATTTAGCGCCCGCTGTTCCCACTTGAACTTTGGTTCAAGTTCAATCCCTGTTACGCCACTGTGGTTGATACCCTCAATCCTTTGTTCCCCTAGTCTTGTAATTCACAAAAATATTTCTACTATTTCCTTTTTAATTATTCAGATACTTTTTACATTGGCTTCGCCTTCTCCGGCGAGGTACTTTTCTTTGGATAAGCAAAGAAAATGAACCCGCCTGCAGGCGCGGCAGCCTGCTAACTTAAAAACATTTTATAAGCAGAATTATTACTCTCCTCCCAATACTGCATCCCTAACCCATCCAGAAATTCCTGAAACTCATCACGATCTTGTTCAGATACTTGTATTCCCATCAAAACTCGGCCATAGGCAGCACCGTGATTACGGTAATGAAATAAACTAATATTCCAGCGTTCACCCATTTGCGATAAAAAATGTAACAACGCGCCAGAGCGTTCCGGAAATTCAAATCGATAGAGCTTTTCATTTTCAGCTTGGGGTGCATGTCCACCTACCATATAACGAATATGCATCTTGGCAACATCATCATTACTCAGATCAACAACTTCATAACCTTTCCCTGTTAATTGTTGAATCAGCTCATTCTTTTCCTCAATTCCATGGCGTAACTGTATTCCAGCAAACACATGTGCATCAGTTTTATCTGCATAACGGTAATTAAACTCTGTAATTAAACGTGGACCAAGATCATGGCAAAAAACACGAAAGCTTCCAGGTCGTTCCGGAATTTTTGTACCAATTAATGCCTCGCGATTTTCGCCCAATGCTGAAAGTTCTGCGATATGACGTAAGCGATCAAAATTTACATTGGCACCACTAAAGATTGCAACAAGCTCTTTATCTTTTATGTTCTCATGACTGATATATTGTTTTAATCCAGCCAGTGCCAGTGCTCCTGCAGGTTCAGGTATTGAACGCGTATCTTCAAAGATATCTTTTACTGCGGCACAAATTTCATCATTTGTTACTAGCAGCATTTCATCAACCAATTCCTGCGCAATCCTGAATGGCTCTTCCCCAGCCTGTCGAACTGCAGCACCATCAGCAAAGATACCGATATGATCAAGCAGAACTCGTTCACCTGCCCTGAGTGCATGATGCATGCAAGGTGCTTCATCAGGTTCAACACCAATAATTTTAATATCTGGGTTTTGTTGTTTGGCGTGAGCTGCGATACCTGCTATCAGACCACCACCACCAACAGGTATAAAAATAATATCGGGTGTGCCGTGATGCTGTTTAAGAATCTCAACACCTACAGTGGCCTGACCAGCGATAACGATCGGGTGATCATAAGGTGGGATGAACGTCATGTTTTTGTCATTCGCTAATATGACAGCATGATCCTTTGCCTCATCATAGGTATTGCCATGTAAAATGACATTTGCACCCAAGCGTTTTACAGCCGTTATTTTAATTTCAGGTGTCGTCTTGGGCATAACGATAGAGGCATTAATCCCAAGCTTGTCTGCTGCCAATGCAACTCCTTGAGCATGATTTCCTGCAGAGGCAGCGATGACACCTCGTTGCTTTTCATCCTCAGGCAAAGTAGCCATCAAATTATATGCACCACGGAGTTTATACGAAAATACGGGTTGTTGGTC
This sequence comes from uncultured Enterobacteriaceae bacterium, assembly GCA_964502505.1. GTDB lineage: Bacteria > Pseudomonadota > Gammaproteobacteria > Eutrophobiales > Eutrophobiaceae > CAZCXC01. Next base: position 11,519 of record CAZCXC010000015.1, on the reverse strand, counting down.
TTCCCGTTTTAACCATATTTTATTGTTATGTCGACGCGATAATTCCGGTGCAAAATCCAGCGATGTTTCACGCGCAACGGTATAAACCCTGCCACAGGCCTCTGAAATTAATTTCTTGTATTCATCCAACATATGCATAAGATAACATTTAACAGCCGCTAACATAATTCCTAATCACATAGGGTGAACACATGGCGCAGGATGAAAATAAGCAGCGGGTTGCAGAAGCTGCACTCCAATATGTCAAAAATGATGGCGTTATTGGTGTGGGTACTGGCAGCACAGTTAATTATTTTATTGAACAACTGGCCAGCATTAAACACCGTATTGAAGGGGCAGTATCTAGTTCTAAAGCTTCAGAAGAACTTATGCGCCAACACCATATCCCTGTAGTGCCATTGAATAGTGTGATCGAATTATCCGTTTATATTGATGGTGCAGATGAAGCAACCAAACATTTACATCTCATCAAAGGCGGTGGGGGTGCATTGACTAGGGAAAAGATTATTGCGGCAGCCAGTCAAAAATTTATCTGTATTATTGATGATTCAAAATTCGTTGATGTCCTGGGCCAATTTCCTTTACCTGTGGAGGTTATTCCCATGGCGCAAAGTTATGTTGCTCGAGAAATCGTTAAACTAGGCGGGCAACCAGAATTACGCCAGGGTTTTACTACTGATAATGGCAATATTATTATTGATATTCATAATCTCTCAATCATGCAGCCACAAGAACTCGAGGCAAAATTGAACAACATTGCCGGTATTGTGAGCAATGGCCTATTTGCGCTCCGCCCAGCAGATGTGTTGTTAGTTGCAGACAATAATGAGATTAAAACATTACAATAACCATCACTAATTTTCATCTATCACACAAAATATTCTTTTAAATTCAAATGGTTATATAAACTATACAATAAGAGAAATAAACAGGCACAAAACTTGCGAAATTTCGTTTAGAATATTCACTAAATGTTTAGAATATTCACTAAATATTAAATAAAATTTAAAATACATGGGGAGATAAGGACGATGATTTTCTATATTGTCTATGCATTAGCGATTGCTATCTTGGTACTTCATTTCACAGGATTTCTGGCACGCAGAAATCTGGAATGGGTCATCCTCGGCACACCAATTGCTGTATTTGTTGTTATCATCCTCGACTATCTGAAAATAGTTTAATAAAACTGATCATTCATGATCGGTTTGCTGCAACGGGTGTCCTCAGCCTTAGTTACAGTAAACAATCAAACCATCGCTCAAATTAAACAAGGATTACTTGTTCTCATTGGAATAGAAAAACAAGACTCTGAGCCCCAGGCCGATCGTTTAATCGAAAGATTGTTAGGCTATCGTGTTTTTTCGGATCAAGACGGAAAAATGAACCTAAGTCTTATCGATCTCCAGGGTGAGTTGTTACTCGTTCCACAATTTACTCTATCTGCCAATACCCAAAAAGGAACGCGACCAAGTTTCAGTTCTGCGGCTTCACCACAACTCGGGGAACAACTGTTTGATTATTTATTGACTCAAGCCAGAAAAAAATATCCAAATGTGACTTCGGGGCAATTTGGTGTTGATATGCAAGTGACTCTTACAAATGATGGACCGGTAACATTCTGGCTACAAGTCAAATAAAAATCTACTGCGCTCACTACGATTTTTTAACAAACAATCATATCCAGTCTTTTGGTCTGAGAAAATTCTCGTAAAGTTCAGCTTCTGATGATCCCGGTTCGGGTTGCCAGTTGTATTGCCAATGCACTTTTGGCGGTAATGACATCAAAATAGATTCTGTTCGCCCGCCTGATTGTAATCCGAACAAGGTGCCACGATCATATACGAGGTTGAACTCGACATAGCGACCTCGCCGATATAACTGAAAATTTCGTTCTCGTTCGCCATAAGTTGTATCTTTTCTAAGCTCTACGATTGGTAAGTAGGCGGGGAGAAAGTGATCGCCCACGCTTTGTATAAATGCGAAACATTTTTGAAAACCCCATTCATTCAAGTCATCAAAAAAAAGCCCTCCTATTCCTCGTGGTTCCTGACGATGCTTAAGATAAAAATATTCATCACACCATTGTTTGTAGCGTGGATAAATATCTGCACCAAACTCAGTACAGGCTGCTTTGGCTGTTTCGTGCCAATGTTTTGCGTCTTCTTCAAAACCATAATAAGGCGTTAGATCAAATCCGCCACCAAACCACCATATCGGATCCTCATTATCTTGTTCTGCGTTAAAAAAACCGCACATTCATATGTGTCGTAGGGACATAGGGGTTTAATGGATGAACAACGAGAGACACTCCTAATGCTTGAAAATTTCGGCTTTTAAGCTCAGGCCGCTGTACCGTTGCAGAAGCAGGTAGATTCTTCCCAAAGACATGCGAAAAATTGACACCTACCTGTTCAAACACCTTGCCGTGATTCATCACACAACTAATTCCCCCACCGCCTTCATCACGCTGCCACTCATCTTTCTGAATGTGAAGATCCTGATCGAGTGCCCGCAATGCATCACTAATACGATCCTGCAAATTCAGCAAATACTCATGTACTGTTTCAATATCTGTCATTACTCTAATTTTCAAACATGATTAATGGTAAGAAACAGTTTAAGAGGTTATCCTATTAAGAGACCGTCTGGTAATAATTATACCGGCTGCTAATGTCCCTTTTTGGGGACAATTTTCGCTTTGATATCCCATGCCCGCAATGACTACGGGACGAAATATTATTACCAAACAGCCTCTAGGGCCAATTTGCAGGTAAGAAACCATGAGTAATCGCAGCGCAAGCATAAAACGAGTTACCAAAGAAACGCAGATCGAAGTTAACCTGAACCTTGATGGACAGGGTAAGGCTAGCCTGGACATCAACATTCCATTTCTTGAGCACATGCTGGATCAAGTGGCTCGTCATGGAATGTTTGATCTTGATATCAAAGCGACGGGAGATCTGGAAATAGACGCTCACCACACGGTGGAAGATGTCGGCATTTCACTTGGCCAGGCTTTCACCAAAGCACTAGCGGATAAAAAAGGTATTCGTCGTTATGGACACGCTTATGTTCCACTCGATGAAGCCTTGTCTCGTGTCGTGCTGGATTGTTCCGGGCGTCCTGGTCTGGAATATTCTGCAGAGTATCCACGTGCGCGCATTGGAGAATTTGACGTTGATCTTATATTTGAATTTTTTCAGGGTTTCGTAAATCACAGCATGGTAACGCTGCACATCGAAAATATCAGTGGCCGTAATGCACATCACATCGCTGAGACTATCTTTAAGGCCTTTGGTCGTGCATTACGAATGGCCGTAGAACTGGACCCACGGATGGAGGGAATATTGCCCTCTACTAAAGGCACACTTTAAGAACTTATTTTATTTTTAAAGCCATGTCTACGGTAGTCATCCTCGATTACGGCACCAGTAATCTGCGTTCTGTTGCAAAGGCACTTGAGCATGTTGCTGAAAATAACCAACAAATTATTGTCAGTAATCAGGCCGATCAAATACTCGCTGCTGATCGTGTAGTTTTTCCTGGTCAAGGAGCAACTGGACAATGCATGTCAAGTCTTAAAGAAAAAAAACTGGATGAAGCTATCAAAAAATGTATTGATACACGACCATTTCTAGGGATCTGTCTTGGCTTACAAACTCTGATGGATGAGAGTGATGAAGATGGTGGGACTAATGGTTTAGGTATTATTTCGGGCAACGTTATCCGTTTCCAGAATAATGTGAAAGATAATCAAGGACAAACTTGCAAGATCCCACACATGGGTTGGAACAATGTTCATCAGCAACAGCCTCATCCATTATGGAATGGGATAGAAGATGGTGCGCGTTTTTATTTTGTACATAGTTATTACGTGTGCCCAAATAATGCTAACGATATTGCGGCTAAAACAGACTATGCAACTGAATTCACTTCTGCAGTCGCAAGAGACAATATTTTTGCTACGCAGTTTCATCCTGAAAAAAGCCAAAAGGAAGGACTTACATTATTGAAAAATTTTCTGGATTGGGATGGTAACGTTTAGAAGTAAATTCTTTATATACTCCCTGTTTTTCTGCTCAAATGCAGTATTTTCAGATCCAGTAGTCAATGAAGAATTTTCATATTATCTTATCTATCCTGATAATCCTTCTGAAATTGCCAGCGAACTATCAAAACACTCTCCTATTAAAGAAAATGGGAAAACATTTAAGGGGCATACAGAATGGAATGTTAATTGGAATTATTGGTGGCAAACAGAAAATGGCAAATGCAAGATAAATAAAGTCAAAACAGAAGTTGCAATAAAATATACCATGCCTAAACTTGCGTCTCCAGGCAAGAATAAAGACATTGAAAAAAAATTTAATACATATTATTCAGCCTTGCTGCTTCATGAAAAAGGGCATAAAGAATCTGCTGTATTAGCAGCAGACGAAATTGAAAATATCTTGTTGAACTTGCCAGAGAAATTTGTTTGTGACGAACTAGGAATCCTTGCAAACAAAAAAGCTAAAAATATAATTAGAAAATTTAACAAGAAAGATATTGTCTATGACTACAAAACAGATCATGGAAGAACACAGGGTGCGGTTATTGATTAATTTATAACTAGAAACATCAGCTAACTATTCAAATCTCTTAAAGCTGTAAGTGCTTCCTTGTCCCCTGGGTATAGTATTAGTATTTTTTCGTATAGCAATTTTGCTTTATTAATTAATTGTTTGTTTCCTGTATCAAACCCTTCTTGTTGGTAAGTTGAGCTTAATAACAATAAAGTATATTTGTTATTCATATCATAGGTGAGCGATTTAAGAAGATAATCTCGCGTAATTTTATATTTTTTCAATTTATAGTAACTAAACGCCTTATTATTATAGTCACGGGCTATACTTTCTGATATCAACTGAACATATTCAGTCTGAGTTAAATCACCATCCTTGAAGAAAGGTGATAAGATATTTCGATATTTCGATATTTTTGGGATATAGACATAGACTGATGGAAATCCTGTGCCACCATATTCATATTTAAATAATTTGTTGCCAGATTTTGATTTTTCCGGATTGATTTGCACTCGATAAAAACCTGTTGTTAATTCCTGAAACTCAGGACTTGAAATATAGTCTTTATTCAACCTTTTACAGTAGGGACACCAATCTGTATAGAAATAAACCAGAATTGGTTTTTCACCCTGCGTTGCATATTGCAAAACCTCATTATGATTTTTAGGCCCCTGTAGCCAGCCTCGCAGCTCATTATCGGCCTGTGCGGCATTCATGCACAAAATTACTGTTAATAAAAATATTTTATGTAAATACATATAAATTATTCACGTTTTATTGCTCGATAACCAATATCCGTCCGGTAAAACATGCCATCCCAGTTTATCTGTTGGATTGCACTATATGCTTTATTGTTAGCACCTAAGACATTGTCAGCCATGGCCGTTACACACAGCACGCGACCACCGGATGTAACAAAGTTTTCATCCTGTTCGGCTGTCCCTGCATGAAACACTTTCACATCATTTGCAAACTCACTATCCAGCCCTTTTATAACATCCCCTTTGCTTAAGCCTGTCGGATACCCCTTACTTGCCAGGACAACCCCTAATGCTACTCGATCATCCCATTCAATAGATGCTTCATTCAGCTTCCCATCCAATGTCATGATACATAGATTTGCCAGATCACTTTTTAACCGCATCATAATGGGTTGTGTTTCCGGATCACCAAACCGACAATTAAATTCCAAGACTTTAGGTATTCCATCATCAGTAATCATCAAACCAGCATAAAGAAAACCAATATATAAACGATCCTCTTTCGCCATGCCTGCAATCGTTGGTTCAATAACTTCCCGCATGATCCGTTCATGCAGGCTACTAGTCACAACAGGCGCAGGGGAATAAGCGCCCATTCCTCCAGTATTTGGGCCTTTGTCACCATTATCACGTGCCTTGTGATCTTGTGAACTGGCTAATGGTAAAACATGCTCACCGTCAACCATCACAATAAAACTTACTTCTTCTCCTGTTAAGAATTCTTCTATGACAACACGATGACCTGCTTCACCATATTTATTTCCGGACAACATATCGTTAATGGTTTCAATTGCGACCTGTTCCGAATCAGCAATGATGACCCCTTTCCCGGCAGCAAGTCCATCTGCCTTAATGACAATGGGCATTGTTTTACCACGAACATAATTGATGGCAGCTTGAGTTTCTGTAAAAACCTCATATTCAGCCGTTGGTATATTATGGCGCTTAAGAAATTCTTTAGTGAATGTTTTTGAACCTTCAAGCATGGCAGCTGATTTTGATGGGCCAAAGCAGCGCAGTCCCGCTGCGGTAAATTCATCAACCATACCTGCAACCAGTGGATTTTCGGGACCAATAATTGTGAGATCAATTTTTTCAGATAAGGCGAAATCTATTAGTTTGGTTTTTTCTTCGGTACCAATCTGAACGTTGCTTATTTTCTGTTCTGTTGCTGTTCCTGCATTTCCCGGAGCAACAAATACAGTATCAACATCATTTGATTGCGCAACTTTCCATGCCAGCGCATGTTCGCGACCACCCCCACCAACAACGAGCACTTTCATCTAGTGCAAAAAGTGTCTAACAGATGTGAATACCATTGCAATCCCATATTCATCCGCTGCCGCAATGACTTCTTCATCGCGCATGGAGCCACCCGGTTGAATAACCGCTGTTACACCGACCTTTGCTGCTGAATCAATGCCGTCACGAAAAGGAAAGAAGGCATCTGATGCCATGACCGAGCCTTTAATATCTAATTTCTCGTCTTCAGCTTTTATTGCGGCAATACGTGCGCTATAAACACGGCTCATCTGTCCAGCACCGATACCAATGGTCTGTTTATTTTTGGCAAAAACAATAGCATTGGATTTAACATATTTTACAACGGTCCAGGTAAAGAGCAGGTCTTCTATTTCATCATCCGTTGGTGTGCGCTTGCTGACTACTTTTAATTCATCCGCTGTTATTTTGCCCTGGTCATTGTCCTGAACCAGTAAACCACCGCTCACCCGTTTTAAATTTAACTGTTGTATTATAGTTTCTCTTTCGCCCGTCTTAAGCAACCGAATATTTGGTTTGTCGGCAAGCACATCAATTGCTTTCTGATTTACATCCGGCGCAACGATGACTTCGACAAACTGTTTGTCGACAATTGCCTTTGCCGTTTCTGCGTCTAATTCCTGATTAAACGCTATGATGCCGCCATAAGCTGAAGTTGGATCGGTTTGATAAGCGCGTTCATAGGCATCTAAAATACTCCGACCTAAAGCTACACCACAGGGGTTTGCGTGTTTCACGATCACACATGCTGTTTCCTTGAATGACATGACACATTCAAGTGCTGCGTCAGTGTCTGCAATATTGTTATAAGATAGTTCTTTACCATGTAGTTGTCGGGCATTTGCCAACGTACCTGAAGGTGGGTTGGGTTGTGTATAAAAAGCCGCCGTTTGGTGTGGGTTTTCACCATAACGCAACCCCTGTTTTTTGTTGAATTGTGTCGTATAAGTAAGTGGGTAATCCAGATGATTATTATCTTTCCCGATCGCACCAAGATAATTTGACACATTTGCATCATAATTTGCAGTGTGCGCAAATACTTTTTGTGCAAGATAAAAACGCGTCGCATCACTCAATGCACAATCATTTGAATTTAACTCATCCAGCACTTTTTTATAATCATTGGCATCGACTACGACACTTACAAAGGCATGATTTTTCGCTGCTGAACGCAACATGGTAGGACCACCAATATCAATGTTTTCAATCGCATCTGACAAGGAACAATCCGGTTTACTGACTATTGCCTCAAAAGGATACAGATTCACAACCACGAGATCGATTGGCTCAATGCCGTGTTCGCTCATTACGGCATCATCCATGCCCCGCCGTCCCAACAACGCACCATGCACTTTTGGATGCAGGGTCTTGACGCGACCATCCATAATTTCAGGAAAACCGGTGTAATCAGAGACCTCAATAACACTAATATTATTATCAGCAAGTAATTTTGCTGTACCGCCTGTTGAAAGGATGGTTACTCCGAGATGTACCAATGCCTGGCAAAATTCAACAATACCTGTTTTATCAGAGACGCTGACTAACGCCCGTTTGACAACTGTCATGATAATTTAATATTCAATTATGATGATTTTACTGATGTATTATGGATAAACAGCAATAATACCTTATTGTCAGCTGTTTAGAGATATTGTCCTTAAGGGCGCCTCTAATAATAGGATTTTTTTGTGAGAGCAACGCCGGGACGCGCACATGGATGTGGGCGGTAGAGTCGTGTCTGGAACGAAGACCGAGCAGTTGCCGAGTTGACGCCGTTATCGCGAACAAAATACATTATCGTAGGTGAGCTTAATAGAGACCGTACTTCCTTAGCCGAGTACGCAAGGTGCCGCGATTCATACCCAGAATATCCGAAGCTTTGGTAATATTACCGTCAGTATTATCCATGACCACTTCAAAAAGTGGTTTTTCAACCTGTTCTAAAAAAAGATCATAGAGATCACTCGCATCATGACCATCAAGGTCTACAATATACGTCTCCAACGCCTCCCGTACATTATCACTTAGGCAGTACTTGCCGTTCAGTTTTAATTTTTTATTTTTGGTCTTTCTCGATGGCATTATGCTGCTAATCTTTGATTGCTAAAGGTTGAAAAATAATCTTCAACAATACGAAGTTGTTCGTCTGCTGATTCTGCCTGGTTTGCCAATGCTAAAAAGGGCTTTGCTTTTTTATGTTCTTTACAATACCAGCCGATATGCTTTCGCGCGATGCGTACACCCATATGCTCACCATAGAAATTATAGAGATGGCGCAAGTGCAAAAGTAATGTATTACAAATTTCAGCAGGTGCTGGTTCTGAGATCAAGGTTCCTGTTTCCAGATAGTGATTGATTTCACGAAATATCCACGGATTACCCTGTGCAGCACGCCCAATCATTATTGCATCAGCATTAGTATAATTAAGAACCTCTGCTGCTTTTTGTGGAGTTGAGATGTCACCATTTGCAATTATTGGGATGTTCACTGATGATTTTATCTCTCCTATTGTGTCGTATTCAGCATTACCGTCATATTTACAACTTCGAGTACGACCGTGCACTGCAAGTGCTTTAATTCCAGCATCTTCTGCAATCATTGCAATTTTAGTCCCATTGCGGTGTTGTTTATCCCAACCCGTACGAATTTTAAGTGTTACAGGAATGTCTACAGCCCGCACAACTTTATTTAGAATCATTCCAACTAATTTCTCGTCTCTTAATAACGCTGAACCCGCCATTACATTGCACACTTTCTTTGCGGGACAACCCATATTGATATCAATAATTTCAGCACCGTTATCCATATTGAACTTGGCTGACTCTGCCATCATCCCTGGATCAGCTCCTGCAATCTGTACGGCCCGAGGTGATTTTTCACCACTGTGATCAAGCCTTAGCCGTGTTTTTCTGCTAGACCATAAGGCGGGGTTTGACGTCACCATCTCTGACACAGCCATTCCCGCACCTAAAGCCCTGCATAATTGTCGAAAGGGTCGATCAGTTACACCTGCCATCGGAGCAAGCACTAAATTAGTGTTTAGTTTATGCGATCCTATTTCCATATATTTACCGCTTCTTTTTAAGTCAGGCGGTTTGTTAAAAGATGGCCAATGATAACTACTATTTGTAGTAGATAAAAGCTGAAGTTTTTTTAAAAAAATATATATATAAAGAATAAAAACTTACCGCATGTTTCAATAATAAAAATAAACTTGGTTAGAGATTTTTTACTAAAGAAATCGAAATTCAAAACTAACAGCATCTTTTGTGGGGCCTGTTATTTCAAGTGCAAAATGTACAGGCTGGTCTGGAAACATACCTTCATTAATCATAATACTATTATCAAGATATTCGTTTGGACTGAATTCCCTGAATGCAACCAGGCCACCATTTGTATTGAACAATGTTAATTGAATGCGCGGAAAGGCTTGAATGGTGTCAGAGCGGTTCGAAATGGTTGCATTGACTAATAACGTATCTGAGTAGAATGGATGCAGACGTATATCACGATTCAGCAGCTTTATGGCATGAACATTGCGGTGTCTTAATAATTTACAATTGTAGTATTCGCATAGTTGTTTAACTTCAGGAAGTAATTCAGGGTATTTTTTCAGGATCTCATCCCGGTTAAACCAGGATAATTGCGCAGTTATTCCTATTAGTAATAACAGAGCGCCAAAACCCCAAAACAGGCTCACGTAAAAATTTCGTGGAGACGGTTTGCTCTCCAGTAAAGCGTCCGGTATATCAACCAGCTTTTCACTGGCACTAACGGCGTGGTCTAAATCAACCTCCTTAATATCTTCATTGCTCTCAACGGTATGCTCACTTTCACCATCTTCGCTTATTTCTCCTATATCAAATTGTGGTTCTGCATCCAATATCTCATCGTCAATGTCTGTCTCAATTCTTTGATCGCTAGTGTCTGGTGCTTCGCTAACAGGTTCTGAAACATAAGGTCCTTCCAAATTTTCAGATCCAATGGTTTCCGGCTCTATTTCTGGCAAAAGTAATGGTTCGTCACTGAGTCGGACTAATGCATTAAATTGTTCCCCACAATACCCACATCTGACCACACCTGCAGCAATTGATAACTGCTTGGCACGGATTCGGTATTGTCTTACACAGCTTGGACAGGTGGTATACATCAATTAATTTTTACAACGCCTGGAAAGAAGTTTGTACATTTGTTATAAACGCGTACCTTGTAGCATTGTCCATTCCTGCCGGAATAATGGTGGCTCCATGTTAAACCAGGATGCATATGTCGACAAACATTCTTCTGCTTGTACCGCAAGAATTCCTGATAAAACTATCTTCCCCTGTGGTTTCATCTGGTTTGCAAAGATATGGGCAAGCTCTTGTAAGGAATCGAATAAAATATTAGCTAACAATACATCGGCTACTGGAAGTTCTATTTCATCTGGGTGCGCAACAATCATATTTTCTGTCAAATGATTGCGTTCTGCGTTTTCCCGTGTTACCTGGATAGCTTGCGGGTCTATATCAACAGCATAAGCTTCTGCTGCACCCAATCGAAGCGCGGCCAGTGCCAAAATCCCCGAACCACAACCAAAATCGATAACACATTGACCGCCAATACTATTTTTTGCTAGCCATTCCAGACACAGTGCTGTGGTGACATGAGTACCAGTACCAAACGCCAGTCCTGGATCAAGAATAATATGATGACCTACATTTTCTGGTAGTTCACACCAGCTTGGACAAATGCATAGTTGATTACCAAACACGACCGGTCCCAGCCCCTGTTTATATTCATTAACCCAATCCTTGTCTTTCAGCAGATCTATGTGGTGACTAAAAATTTTTTCTACACCCACACGATCACGCAAGCAAACAAGCATAATATCCAGATCAGTATCTTCATGTAACAGCGCAATGAGGC
>CAZCXC010000014.1:0-3365 GCA_964502505.1 uncultured Enterobacteriaceae bacterium | reverse complement strand
GCAGATAAAAAATCACTTAAGGACTATTTGCATCGTCTGGAAGAAGCTGAAAAGCGCGATCATCGTAAATTGGGTAAAAAGCTGGATTTGTTCCATTTTCAACCGGAAGCACCGGGGATGGTGTTTTGGCATGACAAAGGTTGGCGGGTTTATAAAGTGATAGAGAACTATATTCGTGATCTTTTACGAGCAAATGATTATCAGGAGGTAAGTACCCCACAGATTATTGATTGTGTGCTCTGGGAAAAATCAGGCCATATAGCCAAGTTCGGCGAGAACATGTTTATGACTTCATCTGAAAATCGCGATTATGCTATCAAACCAATGAATTGTCCGGCGCATATCCAAATATTTAATCAGGGATTGAAAAGTTACCGTGATCTTCCACTTAAAATGTCAGAATTTGGTTCATGTCATCGTAATGAACAATCAGGGGCGTTACATGGGTTGATGCGGGTGCGGGGATTCACTCAGGATGATGCGCATATCTTTTGTACAGAGGAGCAGATACAAGAGGAAGTGAGTAAGCTCATCGATTTAACATTTGAGGTTTATAAAGACTTTGCCTTCGATGAAATAGAAATGTGTCTTTCCACGCGCCCGGAAAACCGAGTGGGTGCTGATACACTTTGGGACCGTGCAGAGAAAGCACTTACAGATGCTCTGAATGGTAAAGGGTTAGACTGGCAACTCAATCCTGGAGATGGGGCATTCTATGGGCCAAAGATTGATTTTTCTCTTAAAGACTCAATTGGCAGGGTTTGGCAGCTAGGGACTATCCAGCTGGATTTCTCAATGCCCGGTAAATTGGATGCCATTTATATAACTGAAGATGGTTCGAAACAGGTACCCGTTATGATCCATCGGGCTATTTTAGGCTCGATGGAACGTTTTATAGGTATATTAATAGAGCATTATGCGGGGACGCTACCGGCTTGGTTGGCGCCAGTGCAGGTTGTGGTGATGAGTTTGACTGAAAAGCAGGTGGAATATGCCATAAATGTAGCCGAAACCTTGAAAAATAAAGGATTTAGGACCGATGTTGACTTGAGAAATGAGACAATCGGGCTTAAAATCCGCGAGCACGCAATGCAACGTATCCCGTATTTGCTGGTTATTGGTGATCGGGAAATTGAGAATAACAAAGTGGCCGTGCGTACGCATGCTGGCAAGGACTTGGGAGCCATCTCACTTGATGCTTTCGTAGATACCCTCCAACAAGATATCGCGTACCGCGGCCGTACTATTTTGGAGGAATAACTATCGTCGCAGAAAAACAGAATCGTCTCAATGAAGAAATTACATCTTCTGAAATAAGACTTATAAACGTAGAGGGGGAACAAGTTGGGGTAGTCTCACTGGAAGAGGCTTTTAAAATGGCAGATGAAGCAGAATTGGATCTGGTTGAAATAGTACCTAATGCAGAACCACCTGTTTGCCGAGTGATGGATTATGGCAAATTTATTTTTGAACAGAGTAAAAAGAAGCAGGTGGCCAAGAAAAAGCAGAAACAAATACAAGTAAAAGAAATTAAATTTAGGCCAGGGACAGAAGACGGAGATTATCAGGTCAAATTACGTAATCTGATCCGTTTTCTGAGTCATGGCGATAAGGTCAAAGTAACATTACGATTTCGTGGACGAGAAATGGCACACCAGGAGTTGGGCACGAAAATGTTAGAAAAAATTGAAGCTGATTTGGAGTCACATGGACTTGTTGAACAATATCCCAAGCTTGAAGGTCGGCAAATGGTGATGGTGCTAGCACCTAAGAAATAATCACGCATCCCATGGAGCGGGAAGCGTTACAAGATACAAGATACGAAAATAATTTGGAGTAATAACTAAATGCCAAAGATAAAAACTAACCGCGGCGCAGCAAAACGATTTTCGCGTAGTGCCTCAGGCAAGTTTAAACATCGTCAGTCACATAGAAGTCACATACTGACAAAGAAAAGTACTAAAAGAAAACGTCAATTGCGTAGTATTATCGCTGTGCACGATCATGATCAAAAAGCCATAGCTCAAATGCTGCCATATAGTTAATGAGGTGTTGAAATGCCAAGAGTAAAACGTGGGGTAACAGCCCATGCCAGACATAAAAAAATAATCGCACAAGCCAAGGGTTATAGGGGGCGCCGTAAAAATATTTTTAGGGTAGCAAAACAGGCTGTAACGAAAGCGGGTCAGTATGCATATCGGGATCGACGCCAGAGAAAACGTCAGTTTAGAGTATTGTGGATCGCTCGCATCAACGCGGCTGCACGCGAATACGGATTATCTTATAGTCGTTTTATTAATGGACTGCACAAGGCGGAAATTGATATTGATCGTAAGGTATTAGCAGATATTGCAGTGTCCGACAAAGGGGCTTTTGCAGAGTTGGTTAATCAAGCCAAATCCTGCCTCGCAAGTTAACCCGCATGTTGCATGAGAACGCTAGCCATCGGGCCAAACATGTAATCTGGTCAAGATTGCAGCATTTATTATAAAATGCAGTTTGTCTCTGACCTATTGCTTGGCGAGTTCTCACTGGTTCTGGCACGTTATGCGCGCACATGCTCCCTTCACCATAGCTACGGTTATGCTTGCAGTCGCGAGCACGACCACCATGGAAGGTGGAAGTGCAGAACATGCAGGAGCATATATTCTGCCGCGAATAACGCACCAGCCCGGCGCGATCATATCGCCAACTCATGCAACATGCGGGCTAGTTGACATCGTCTTATTGCTTGTAGGGGAAAGCATATTACTTTCCCCTTTTTTATGTTCTAACTAACAGTGAATGAGTTAACGCAAATTCTTGAACAAGCGAAAGCTGCTATTCTAGCAGCTAAAAATCATGCGGCTCTGGATAAAGTTAGAATCCAATATTTAGGCAAGAAAGGACTACTTACTGAACGTCTTAAGCAGGTAGGGGAATTAGCAGCAAATGAACGACCTTCGGCTGGCCAGGCAATTAATGATGCAAAAAAAAATATCCAGGATGCAATTGAGCAACAACAATCAATATTAGATAAAACACGTTTGCAGACCCGTATTGCCCAGGAAAAAGTGGATATCACTTTGCCAGGCCGTGGTCAAAATGTTGGTGGTCTGCATCCTATCACCCAGACATTGCAACAGATAGAGCATTTATTTACTGGGCTTGGCTTTGAAGTAATAGAAGGACCAGAGATAGAGGATGACTATCACAATTTTGAAGCGTTAAATATCCCAGCACATCATCCCGCCCGCGCAATGCACGACACCTTTTATTTCAATGAAAATACATTATTACGCACACACACTTCCTCTGTGCAAATTCGTGTTATGCATGAACGTAAACCACCATTTCGTTTTATTGCGCCTGGACGAGTCTATCGG
>CAZCXC010000013.1:0-7387 GCA_964502505.1 uncultured Enterobacteriaceae bacterium | reverse complement strand
CGTTATTCGCATTCCTATATGGAAGCCTTGCCCGATTTTGTAAAACTGGCAGAAAGCTTTGGTCATGTAGGTATGCAGATAGATAAAACTGCTGATGTTGAAAAAGCATTGAAAGAAGCACTGGCCATGGAAGACAAGCTGGTATTAATGGATTTTATAACTGATGAAACCGAGAACGTTTATCCTATGATTGCCGCAGGTAAGGGCCATCATGAGATGCATCTTTCTCCAGATAGAGAGCTCGCCTGACCGTGCGCCACATATTGTCATTGCTTCTGGAAAACGAAGCCGGAGCACTATCGCGGGTTTCCGGTCTTTTTTCCGCACGTGGGTTTAATATTGAATCACTCACAGTAGCACCAACTGAAGATCCGACTATATCGCGCATGACGTTGGTGACATCAGGTTCTGACGAAATTATTGAACAGATCACCAAACACTTAAATAAGTTGGTTGATGTTATCAAGGTGATCGATCTAAATGATAGTCCGCATATTGAACGTGAGTTGTTATTGATCAAAATTGCAACGAAAGATGGTAATCGGGAAGAAATCAAACGCCTGAATGATATTTTCCGCGGAAGGATTATTGATGTAACCGATAAATCCTACACGATTGAAATGACGGGTGACGGTGAAAAATTAGATGCTTTCATTTTCGCATTAGATAAACGGACTATTCTTGAGGTTGTTCGATCAGGTGTATCCGGAATTGCACGCGGCGATAAGGCAATATTTAAAATAAAATAGAAACAAAAGAGAGTACTGCAGATGAATATTTATTACGACAAAGATGCTGACCTGTCTCTCATTAAAGGAAAGCAGGTAGCGATTATTGGTTATGGTTCGCAAGGTCATGCACATGCAAACAATCTCCAGGAATCAGGCGTAAAAGTGTGTGTCGGTTTACGTGAAGGTTCAGCTTCAGCAGAAAAAGCAAAAGCCGCGGGTATTGATGTAAAGTCCATTCCAGATGCCGTTGTCTGGGCCGATGTTGTGATGGTATTGGCGCCAGATGAACATCAGGCTGCGCTTTATCGTGATCATATTGAACCAAATATTAAACAGGGTGCCGCTTTGGCATTTGCGCATGGGTTTAATATTCATTTTCAGCAAATTGTTCCACGCAGTGATCTGGACGTTATAATGATCGCCCCGAAGGGACCGGGACATCTGGTGCGCTCAACCTATAAACAAGGTGGTGGTGTGCCTTCATTAATTGCAGTCTTCCAGGATGCTTCAGGGCAGGCCAGGGAGCTTGCCTTATCTTACGCCTCTGCCAATGGTGGTGGCCGGGCCGGCGTCATTGAAACGACATTTAAAGAAGAAACTGAAACGGATCTATTTGGTGAACAAACTGTATTGTGTGGCGGGATTACGTCGTTAATTCAAGCCGGTTATGAAACATTGGTGGAAGCAGGTTATGCACCGGAGATGGCCTATTTTGAATGTTTGCATGAGACAAAATTGATTGTTGACCTGATTTACGAAGGCGGTATTGCCAACATGCGTTATTCTATATCGAATACTGCAGAGTATGGTGATTTTACTCGAGGCCCGCGTGTGATTACGGAAGAAACAAAAAAGGTAATGAAAGAAATTCTGAAGGAGATCCAGTCGGGTGAATTTGCGAAAGAGTTTATTTTGGAAAATCAAAGCGGCGCGCCAGTAATGAAAGCCATGCGCAGAATAAGTAAGGAACATGGTATTGAAGTAGTTGGTGAGAAGCTTCGTTCAATGATGCCATGGATTAAGGAGAATAAACTGGTCGATCAAGAAAAAAACTAGAACGAATTGGCAGGATTTAATAAAAGGCGATAAGTATTTTTTAGATATTTGATTAACGATGCCAAGTAATACTTATCCTCCGATTGCAAAAGAAGGTTGGTTATTAATTAGCTTTCTTCTCATGGTTACGCTGTTAATCTATTATTTTATTGGTACCGTACTAGCATTATCTATCTCACCTTTAATTTTATTTGTTACTTTCCTGCTGCGTGATCCAAATCGTATCATTCCTTCTTTACCGCTGGCATTAGTAAGTCCGGCGCATGGCAAAGTTATTTCCATCGAAAAGATTGATGATCCATGGGTAACTAGAAAGGCAATACGCATCAGGGTTCAAATGTCTATATTAGATATTTATTCTCTGCGCAGTCCGATAGAAGGCAAAGTGATGAACCAATGGGCATTACGCCCATGTGATGAATTCCCTGATAGAAATTTTGTTTTATGGATTAAAACGGATGAAGGTGATGATGTGGTAGTGGAAATGCATCTTAATATATTCACTGCATTCATCTTTCGTTTTTATGTACATTCTGGTGAACGGATAGGGCAGGGCCAACGTTGCGGTTATCTTTACATGGGAGGTCTAATTGATATATGGGTTCCCGATAACTGCAAAATAAATGCAGAGCTTGGACAAAGTATCAATTCAGGTTCTGATATACTAGCCTATCTGGTGCATACCGATGCCGCCAGTGCAATTACTCCAATTAACCAACCAGACAGAAAAGACTTCACCTAGATATTGTTAATATTTTTGCAACCTTTTAAGTATTTTTCACTATTCCTTAATAGCTTTTTGATATAGTTATCAACTAACAATAGTTTCAAGAAGGAATTTATTAATGCCAAATCGGCGGCGCGGAATTTATATATTACCCAACTTATTTACTACAGCAGCCCTGTTTGCTGGTTTTTATTCCATTGTTGCTGCGATGAATTCCCATTTTGAATCTGCTGCCATTGCAATTTTTGTTGCCATGATCCTGGATGGTATGGATGGTCGTATTGCACGGTTGACGAATACACAAACTGATTTTGGGGTGCAGTATGACAGTCTTTCTGACATGGTCTCTTTCGGTTTGGCTCCAGCACTGGTGGTATATCAGTGGTCGCTCTATGGGCTAGGTAAACTCGGTTGGGTTGGTTCATTTGTGTTTGCAGCTTCAGCCGCGTTGCGTCTAGCACGTTTTAACACACAGGCTGCCAGTGCAGATAAGCGTTTTTTTCAGGGACTGCCGTGTCCGGCAGCCGCGGCATTAATTGCAGGCCTGATCTGGTTTGGTAGTTCTCAAGGGCTTTGGGATGGCACTACGATCACGTATGTGTCTTTTCCGCTAACAGTGGTCGCTGGCATATTGATGGTGAGTAATATTCGCTACCATAGCTTCAAGCAATTTGACTTAAAAGGCAGAATGCCTTTTATAGCTGGTTTGATGATCGTATTAGTATTTGCCTTGATCGCTAGTAAGCCACCATTGGTGCTGTTTATGCTCGCTCTAATTTATGCGATATCAGGTCCGGTATTGACCCTGATTCTGATCCGAAAACGGCGTGCCGAGCGAAAATTTCAGGATACAAGCAGCGAACAGTAATCATAATGTATAGTCTTAACTTGCAAATAGCCAAAAGAACGATATAGTTATCAGCATGAACCGCACAGAAAACAGAATGATTTCTATTCAGGCAATCCTGTCTGAGGCTCTGTGCCGCCTGCTTCTCCTGCCCTAGCGGGCAAAATACTTCGACCTACATTTATTTACCCTTATTGTGCGTTGACCGCGCAGCAGCCTTATTCAGGTTGTTTTGTCCGTAGTGCCAACGTTAGTATGTACCTAGTTATTGGAGTAGGAAAATGCAAGACAAACTAATCATTTTTGATACGACGCTTCGGGATGGTGAGCAAAGCCCCGGGGCCTCAATGACAAAAGATGAAAAAATAAGAATTGCCAAAGCATTGGAACGCATGCGTGTTGATGTAATTGAAGCAGGCTTCCCAATCGCAAGCCCTGGCGATTTTGATGCAGTGTATGCCGTTGCTGAATTAGTTGAGGACAGTACTGTGTGTGCACTTGCTCGTGCACTGGATAAGGATATCGACCGGGCTGCCAAAGCATTAAAGCCAGCAAAGTCATCTCGAATCCATACTTTTCTGGCAACTTCACCTATTCATATGCGCGAAAAATTGCGAATGCAACCAGATGAAGTTGTTGAGCAAGCTGTGCATGCCGTTAAACGGGCAAGAAAATATACAGACAATGTTGAATTCTCACCGGAAGATGCCGGAAGATCGGAACTTGATTTTTTGTGTCGTGTTTTAGAAGCAGTAATCGACGCAGGTGCTACTACAGTCAATATACCAGATACTGTTGGATATAATTTACCGCAACAATTTGGTGAATTGATTCGTCAATTAATCGAACGTGTACCGAATTCCGACAAGGCAGTTTTTTCTGTACATTGTCATAATGATCTTGGGTTGGCCGTAGGCAATTCATTATCTGCTGTACTCAATGGTGCAAGACAGGTTGAATGTACAATCAATGGGCTTGGAGAACGTGCAGGTAATGCTGCATTGGAAGAAATAGTGATGACTGTGCGTACACGTCAGGATGCGTTTCCTTGTGACACTACACTGGATACAACACAGATCGTTAACTGTTCTAAACTCGTATCCAATGTGACTGGCTTTCCGGTACAGCCGAATAAAGCAATTGTTGGTGCCAATGCCTTTGCACATGAATCCGGTATACATCAAGATGGTGTGCTTAAAAGTCGCGAGACTTATGAGATTATGCGGGCACAGGATGTTGGCTGGCATACCAACCGAATGGTTTTGGGTAAACATTCTGGCCGTAATGCATTTCGTGCCCGCTTGCAGGCACTTGGTGTCATGCTTGAACGTGAAGAAGATTTAAATGAAATATTTTCGCGTTTCAAGGATCTCGCGGACAAGAAACACGAAATCTTTGATGAAGATATACAGGCCCTGGTTACTGATACTGTCCATGATTCAATCCATGAAAGAGTTAAATTAGTGTCAATGAAAGTTTGTTGTGAAACAGGTGAAACGCCTAATGCTATGGTAACTTTATCGGTAGATGGTGAGGAAAAACAAAGTCAGAGTCGTGGCGGTGGTCCGGTTGATGCCACGTTCAAGGCGATCGAATCCATTGTGCACAGTGATTGCGATTTACAATTATACTCTGTCAATAATATTACAACGGGCACTGATTCACAGGGTGAAGTGACCGTGCGTGTAGATAAAGGTGGACGAATTATTAATGGTCATGGTGCAGACACGGATATTGTTATCGCATCGGCCAAGGCCTATATCAATGCAATTAACAAGTCGATGGATACAGAAGAAAAAGCACATCCACAGGTATGAATTTAAACAGCACACAACAATATTATTTGCAGACCATGGGTCTGGATATTTATCGTCTGCGTACCAATGATGTGGTAACTGTAGACGTAGATCGCTCTTCAGCTACACATGATGATAAGCATGCAGCAACAGAGATGCCTGTTCACTGGCAAAAATTACGCAGTGAAGTGGCTGTCTGTACTCGCTGTGAGTTACATAAAAATCGTACCCAGACTGTGTTTGGCGTTGGTAATATCAATGCAGATTGGCTTATTATTGGTGAAGCACCGGGTGCAGAAGAAGACCGACAAGG
This sequence comes from uncultured Enterobacteriaceae bacterium, assembly GCA_964502505.1. Classification (GTDB taxonomy): domain Bacteria; phylum Pseudomonadota; class Gammaproteobacteria; order Eutrophobiales; family Eutrophobiaceae; genus CAZCXC01. The sequence continues at coordinate 1,917 of CAZCXC010000013.1, read as the reverse complement.
TGAACCATTTGTGGGTCGCGCCGGGAAGCTATTAAATTCAATGTTGTTGGCGATAGGTTTGGAACGTGAACAGGTTTTTATAACTAATATACTGAAATGTCGACCACCCAGTAATCGTGATCCAAAATCTGAAGAAGTGATATCCTGTGAATCCTATTTAAAAAAGCAGATAGAGTGGATTCAACCGAAATTAATACTTGCACTTGGACGGGTCGCGGCACAAAATTTATTAAAAGTTGAAACGCCGATAGGGAAAATGAGAGGTCAGCGTTACGAATATCCGGATCCCAAGGTGCCGGTAGTAGTTACATATCATCCTGCTTATCTTTTACGTTCACCAAAAGAAAAACGTAAATCATGGCAGGACTTACAACTTGCTATGCAAGTATATAAGGAATCTATATGAGTGCCGTACTAGAAAAACCGTTATTTAGTTTCCGTCCAATGAAAGAGAATGACTTTATTCATATTCTTGAGATAGAACAGAGCTCTTATACATTCCCTTGGTCAGAAACTATATTTGAAGATTGTTTGCGAGTGGGATATTGCTGTTGGGTACTTGAGTGTGAAGGTAACATTATTGCCTATGGCGTGATTTCAGTTGCCATGGGTGAATGTCATATATTGAATCTGTGTGTGAAACCTGAATATCAAAATAATGGTTGGGGGCAAACCATGTTGCAACATTTACTGGAAATTGCCTGTGCGCACGGTGCAAAGATTGCTTTTCTTGAAGTGCGACCATCAAATGGACATGCGTATAATTTATACACTAATGCTGGTTTTAATGAAGTTGGAATGCGTAGGGATTACTACCCTGCTGAATTTGGAAGAGAAGATGCAAAAATTCTGGCGTGCACATTAATTGCATAAATTATGAAATCACAATTGCATCCAAATAAATTAGTCGATGAAAAACAGTTGGATTTACCGACGATAGAAGGATTTGTTGGTAATACACCTTTGGTATGTTTGCAACGTTTACCGGGTGAGACAAGTAATTTATTGCTAGCAAAACTTGAAGGTGACAATCCTGCCGGGTCTGTTAAAGACAGGCCGGCGATGAGCATGATTAAACATGCGCAGGATAGAGGTGAGATATCACCTGGCGATACCTTGATTGAAGCAACCAGTGGTAATACAGGTATTGCACTTGCCATGGCTGCCGCCATTCGTGGTTATAAAATGATATTAATCATGCCTGATAATATGAGCGTGGAACGTCGAGCAGTGATGAAAGCTTTCGGCGCTGAAATTATTTTGACACCGGCAGAAGGTAGCATGGAAACCGCCATTGATGTATCGCGTGAAATGGAAGCAGCAGGTAAAGGTAAAGTCCTGGATCAATTTTCTAATCCAGATAATCCACGTGCACATTATGAAGGTACTGGGCCAGAGATTTGGCGTGATACAGAGGGTAAAATCACACATTTTGTTAGCGCCATGGGGACAACCGGGACAATCATGGGTGTTTCAAAATATCTGAAGGAGCAAAACCAGAATATTCAGATAATCGGAGTACAACCTGCAGAAGGGGAGAGTATTCCAGGAATACGTCGATGGCCTAAGGAGTACGTCCCCAAGATTTTTGATAAGCATTGTGTTGATCGTACAATTGACATCAGTAACAAGGAAGCCGAAAAGATAACGAGGGAGTTAGGGAAAAAAGAAGGTATTTTTGCAGGCATTTCATCAGGCGGAGCAACCGCTGCAGCATTGCGAGTATCAAAAGAAGTAGAAAATGCAGTAATCGTCACAATCATATGTGATCGAGGTGACCGCTATATATCCACTGACCTTTTTCCAAGCGAGTAACAAATTCTTAAAATGATGCTTTTGTGAATACATTAGTTTTCGATATAGAAACTATCCCTGATGTTGATTCAGCGAGACGGCTTTATAATCTGGAGGGATTAG
>CAZCXC010000012.1:0-8278 GCA_964502505.1 uncultured Enterobacteriaceae bacterium | reverse complement strand
CAGCACAAAACAACTTCATGTGACTGTAAGCATTGGAGTGTCAAATAAAAAAGACAGCCATCTAACACCACAAGATGTGATGAAATCAGCAGATAATGAACTCTATAAGGCAAAGAAGGGTGGGCGCAATCAAGTAGCTGTTTATTAAATATAGTTAATATTTCTTGACTAGCCACAAAGTGACAGAATTTCATAAATTTATTAAGAATTGCAAGGTCATGGTAGCTAATAGTGGAAATTCAAAAACAATTAACTGATTAATATTCAACAACCATTACAAATAAATGCTATGCCTCGTATTTATTTTGTAATGATATAAATTCCTGCTCATTCAGGATGGTGATATTCAGTTGCCTGGCTTTTTCTGCTTTACTGCCAGGTTCACTGCCAGCAATCACATAATCTGTATTTTTAGATACACTACTACTGACCTTGGCTCCCAGAGCTTGAAGTTTTTGTTTTGCTTCATCACGTTTCATACTGCGCAATGTTCCTGTAATAACGAATGTTTTTCCTTTTAACGGTTGTTTATTATTTGTTTCTACATTAGGCCAATGAATTTTTGCTTTAATTAATTTTTTAATTACCTCATTGTTATGTGTCTGGGAAAAAAAATATTGTGATATGTTTGGCTACAATAGGACCCACATCAGAAACTTCTTCTAGTTCTTTTTGTGTTGCCTGTTGTATTTTTTCCAAGTTACCGAAGTGATTCGCCAATGCACGTGCGGTTGCTTCGCCTACTTCCCGTATCCCCAGTGCATAAATAAAGCGATCGAGGGTCGTCTCTTTACTATCTTCTCGGGCTTGAATTATATTTGCTGCAGATTTATCTGCCATCCGTTCCAAGGCAGCAAGCTGTTCCTGTTTTAAGCTGTATAAATCAGCAACGTTTTTAATATGTCCTTTTTCAACCAACTGTTCTATGAGTTTGTCTCCAAGACCATCTATATCCATCGCGCGTCTTGATGCAAAATGAATGATGGCCTGTATTTGTTGCGCTATACAAAACAGACCACCACTACAACGCGAAACAGCTTCACCTTCTGTTCTTTCCACCTCAGAACTACAAACCGGGCAATGTTCAGGCATTTTAAAAATTGACGTTTTATTCGGCCTTTTCTTTTTCACAACCTGAACAATTTCAGGTATCACGTCACCGGCACGTCTGATAATAACAGTATCACCTACACGTACATCCTTTCGTTTGACTTCATCTTCATTGTGCAATGTGGCATTAGTAACAGTAACGCCACCTACGAATACTGGTTCTAATCTAGCTACAGGTGTCAGTGCACCAGTACGACCCACCTGTACTTCTATATCAGTCACTTTAGTAATTTCTTCTTGTGGTGGAAATTTATAGGCAATAGCCCAACGTGGTGCTCGAGAGACAGAGCCTAATTGTTCTCGTTGTGAAAAATTATTAACCTTGAATACAATGCCATCTATTTCATAAAGTAGTTTTTCTCTTCGTTGACTAATCGCATCATAATAATCAATACACTCTTTTATTCCTTTAACTAGCTTCGTTTCTGTAGAAATTGGTAAGCCCCACCCTTTTAATTTTTTTAATACTCCAGAATGAGTATTTGGCAAATTAATTCCAGTGTTCTGACCTGTCCCATAAGTAAAAAATCTCAAAGGGCGCTCTGCCGTAATTCTAGGATCCAACTGCCTCAGACTACCTGCGGCAGCATTACGTGGGTTAGCAAATATTTTTTCATTATTTTTTTTCTGTTTTTTATTTAATTCTAAAAAGCCTTGTTTGCTCATGTAAATCTCACCACGTACTTCAATTTGTGTCGGCCACTCATTGCCCATTAGTTTTAGTGGGATAGCTTTTATTGTTCTTACATTTAATGTGACATCTTCACCAGTAGTGCCATCACCTCGAGTTGCGCCACGTATTAATTTACCATCTTCATAAAGTAAACTGATGGCAAGTCCATCCAATTTTGTTTCGCCCGCGTATTCAATTATTTTTTCATCCAATTTTTCTCGAACACGACGATCAAATGCAATCATCTCTTCCTGGTCTATGGCATTATTTAATGACAACATGGGGGCAATATGCTTGACCTCTCCAAATGTATTCGACGGTTTTGTGCCTACACGTTGTGTTGGTGAGTCTGAAGTAATGAGCGAAGGGTATTTAGTCTCCAGTTCAATCAATTCACGCATGAGCCGATCATAATCCGCGTCAGCTATAGAAGGGTCATCCAACACATAATAGTTGTAATTATGTTGATTGATGTGCTCACGTAATGATGAAACACTTTTTAATACCGTTTTCGAAATCATAATAGAAAAAATAATTATGAATATAATCTTTCCCGCAGTGAACTTACAATAAGTGGATCAACTACATTATGTTGTTCATCATGTAATTCTCCTCCTAGTTTTTCTACCAGTTTCCATGCAGTATCAAGCATCAAATCAAAAATAAGTTCATTGTCATTATCTGGAGATATTTGCATAAATAATGCAAGACCATATGTACTGAAATTTTCAATTCGTTTCAAATCAAACAGACCTGGTTCAACAATGTTAAGCAAACTAAATAATGCCTTTTTTGAAACTATTTCCCCAGATTCATAATAATGAAAAATATCCATCGAACCATATTTCATTCCAACTTCTTTGGTACTCGCGAGGATATCTGGTCCTGTATAGTGTTTATTTTTTTCAGCCATGATATAGAGAATAATTAACTTGTTTTCCGTATCTTTTGAACGGGTGGTTTTTTTCTCTTCAGTTTCTTTTGGCTTTTGCTCTTGATCGGGGGATTTTAAATCCTGTTTATCATCTTTTAATGACAAGGGTTCCGAATCCGGTTCATCTTGTCTGGAGTTATTGATGAAATCCTTAAAGTCTGATAGAACCTCTAGCTCATCATTATCAAACTCTTCTTTTGGAGTGATTTCTATTTTTTCTGTATAGTCATTCCTTGCAGGTGATTTTTTTTCTACTCTAGAACGGATACGCTGTCTTGTTTTATACATATCCCATAAATAAATACCTGCAATGAATAGCACCCCGATACCTAACAGTATCAAACGCAGTTCATTCATTTACTTAATCAGGAAGCATCAAAGCGACTAATAATTAATATGTATGAAATGAGGCTTCTCTGGAGCTAAGCTGTGGCCGCCATTTTAACTGCTTCATCCACATCGACAGAAACCAATCTTGATACGCCAGCTTCATGCATAGTAACGCCTAGCAATTGATGTGCTATTTCCATAGTAATCTTATTATGTGTAATGAATATGAATTGAACATCACTAGACATCTTTGAGACTAATTCACTAAATCGAGCAACATTTGCATCATCCAGCGGGGCATCGACCTCGTCGAGAATACAGAAAGGTGCTGGATTTAATTTAAAAATAGAAAATATCAAAGCAACTGCTGTCAATGCCTTTTCCCCACCTGAAAGCAGGTGGATATTACTATTTCGTTTACCAGGTGGTCGCGCCATAATTGTGACGCCTGTTTCAAGTAAATCATCGCCTATAAGTTCTAATGTCGCATGGCCTCCACCAAATAATTGTGGGAAAACCTCCTGCAAATTTGAATTCAATCTGTCAAACGTGTCCTTAAATCGCGTGCGTGATTCTTTATCTATTTTACGGATGGCATTTTCTAATGTGTTTAATGCTTTTTCTAGATCTTCATTTTGATTATCAAGATAAGTCTTGCGCTCAGATAATTGTGTATATTCATCTATTGCAGCAAGGTTTATTGGTCCTAGGCGATTTATTTTTCTAGCAACTGACTCCAGCTTTTCCCGCCATGCTACTTCCTGAGCATCTTCAGTCAAGGAAACCAATAGTTTCTGTAACTCGTGATTCGATGCTTTAAGCTGTTCTTCAATTGTCTGCAAACGAACACGACACTCTTGTGTAGTTAAACGTATATTCTCTAGTTTCTCACGTAACTCTTGTATGTGGTGTTCTTGTTCATTTCTTTTTTGCTCTTGCTCTCGTAACTCGCTTTCTGTTTGTTGCACCAAACTGCGTGCCTCAGCCAGAGTTTTCTCAGCATCAACTTTTTCTTTTAATCTATTCGCCAATAATTTTTGCATATCATCAATCGGCGCTTTGATTTCAGTTAATGACTTAAGCAAATCTTCATAACGAGTTTGCAAATGTGTAATTTGCAAGTGGCTGCGCTTTAGTGATTGTTCAAGCGAAGCACGTTGTGAACTGATTGACTCTAATTGCAAGGCAATACCATGACTTTCTTCGTGTGTTTGCTGCCAGGTGGTACGTGTTTTATCGAGAGAATTTCTGTATTTATCGCGCTGAGAAATCAATTCTGCCCGTTGTTGCTCTAGTTCATTATAATTTTCTGTGACTCTATCCAGATTGGTTTGAACACTGGCAAAATCATCTTTATCTTCAGTAAGCTGCTCATTTAAAATTTCAAGTTCATTCTGAATTTGCTCAGCACGATACTCTGCTTGCTCTAACTGGGTTTCACTAGTAGCAAGTTGGGTGCGGCTATCAGAAAGCACCTCTTGATGCTGCTGCAATTCTGTTTGTAGATTTTGCAAATGATCTTCTGTCTGCTCAACTTCTTGTTGACTTTTTCCAACATGGGTTACTAATTTTTGGATATTGTCTTCAGATGCTTTATGTTCAAATTTAAGCTGTTGTATTTCCTGTTCACGCGAAAGCATTCCTTCCTGCTCATACTCGCCTGTAAACATACGTGTCCAATGTAAACCAAGCCAAAAGGCATCAGGCGTAATAACAGATTCATGATCTTCAAGCTTAGTTCTTATCTTCATTGCTGCATTTATGTCTTCAGCAACATATATGCCGGCTAATAAATTATGGACGGGTATGGATGACTTTACTTTGTCAGCCAAACCAGGCAAAGCTTTCTTATTTTTTACAGGTTTAACTAACTCAGGGCATATCAACCCAAGGTGTCCTTGCTTTAGGTTGGCCAATTTACTGGTTAACTTATCAAGATTATCAACACAGATATCCTGCAGAGATTCTCCCAAAACCATTTCCACAGCCTGTGTCCACTTTGGTTCAACTTTGATTTTTTGAGCTAACCGAAGGTTTTCTGACAGCCCGACACGCTTGAGCCACTTAACAGTATGTTCTTGATCCTGGCTTAGAGCTGACTGCTGTAGAGCTTCAAGTGAGGCGAGTCGCCCTTCCAGTTTCTGTTGTTGCATTTGCTTTGCATTGAGCTCATCGATTGATTGTTGTGTGTTACCTCGCAGGGATAACAATTTTTTACGGCTATTATCAATTTCAACACTGGTTTGCGCTTGTTTTTGTTCAGCAGCAAGTACCCGCTTGGATTGTTCTTTAATTTTCCTACTGGTAGCATCATGGTCTATATCAACTAGTTCTTCTGACATTGATTGTTTACGCTGCTCAACGTCCTCAATATTCAATTCCAGATGTTCGGAACGGGCTTGGCTAATCTCTTTTTGGCGAGCATAGTCAGCAGCTGCCTCATTGAAGGCATCCCATTCAGCTTGCCAGCTTTGCATGGCTGCTTCGGACTGGTTCAACAACGAGTAGGCCTTATCACTCTCACCACGTGATCCTCGCAACTTAGGTTCCAGCTCTTTCGCATTTGCGGATAAGCTAGCCAATTTGTCACTGTCTTGCTGTTGCTGATCTTGAACCTGCTTTTCTTCTGCCTTTGCTTGAGCTATATCCTGTTCTAAGGAACTTACGCGTTCATGAGCATGCTGAATTTTCTGCTCGATTTGCGAGATCTCGCCACCAACACGGTAAAAATTCGACTGTTGCTGATTAAAGTTTTCGTTTGACGAAGTCAACTCAACATGACGCTGTTCAATCTTTGTTTCAATATGACGCAGCTCAGCAACACCTTTTTCCACCTTATTTTCCTGTGCCCTGACCAGTTCTGCTTCTTTTTCTGAGCGTTGCTTCAAACTTTGCCAATTTAATGCGAGAAGCTCCGCTTCAAGCTGGCGTTCTTCTTTTTTTAAATCCTGATAACGTTCCGCAGCCTTAGCCTGGCGTTGCAAATGCTTTAGTTGTTTATCAAGTTCTTCTCTTATATCATTGATTCTTAATATATTATCTCTGGTACGTTTTATCCGACTTTCAGTTTCTTTGCGACGCTCGCGATATTTAGATATACCAGCAGCTTCTTCTATGAATGAGCGTAATTCCTCTGGTTTGGCTTCTACCATCCTGGAGATCATGCCTTGCTCAATAATGGCATAGCTTCTAGGCCCTAAGCCTGTGCCCAAAAAGATAGCAGTGATGTCTTTTCTGCGGCAACGGGTACCATTTAAGTAGTAAGTTGAAATAGAATCCCGGTTTATCTGCCTTTTTATCGAAATTTCATCGTAACTGGCATATTGCCCACCTAATTTATTCTCGGTATTGTCAAACAGCAATTCAACTGAAGCCTGGCCAACAGGATTTCTTGCACTGGAACCGTTAAAAATGACATCTGTGAGCGCATCACCACGTAAATGCTTGGCAGAACTCTCTCCCATCACCCATATAATGGCATCAAGGATATTTGATTTCCCACAGCCATTCGGTCCAACCACCCCTACAAGGTTGCCGGGAACAGTTAGAGTGGTGGGATCAACAAAAGATTTAAATCCAGATAATTTAATATTGCGTAACCGCATGGAAGGTAACAATAACAGAGATCGTTAACGACAAACAAGCAAGACTTAATTCTATATTTTACATTAAATAGTTATTATAACTATATAATATATAGATCATTTTAATTACTAATTAATACACATTATTAAAAGCCTCAGCCAATATTTTTTAACAAACATGTTATTGTGCGCGCACAAAAATTTAGTAGATAACAACTATGGCATTAACAGCATCTGAAAATCTGGAGACATTTCTAAATCCGACCCCGGAACGGGACTATACCATCCACATATCCATTCCAGAATTCACCTGTTTATGTCCCAAGACTGGCCAACCTGATTTTGCTGTTGTTGATATTGACTACGTCCCAGACGAGATTTGCATAGAATTGAAAGCACTGAAACTGTATATCGTCTCTTACCGTGACCAAGGCGCCTTTCACGAAGCGGTAACAAATAAAATACTGGATGATTTAGTGACCACCCTTGCCCCTCGATTCATGCGTATCACTGCTAAATTTAACGTTCGTGGTGGTATATATACAACTGTAGTAGCAGAACACCTTAAAGAGGGCTGGGAACCTCTCGCTAATATCAAACTTCCTTAAAAATATGCAGGATATTATCTCTGGGATTAAATACGTCACTGCTGGATTTGGTCTGATTACTCGACCTGGTATCCGCCGCTATGTGCTTATACCGATGCTGATAAATGCCATTTTATTCGCTGGCGTTATTATCTTTGGCGCACACTTATTAAGTGATTTTATTGACACAGCGCTGTCTGGTTGGCTTGATTGGTTACGCTGGTTGCTTTGGCCACTCTTTGTCATTGTTGCCTTGACGATTGTTTTTTTCTGCTTCTCTATTGCAGCTAATTTGATTGCCGCACCATTTAACAGCTTTCTAGCAGAAGCGGCAGAAGTTTACCTGACTGGTATTACATTATCCGATACAGGCAGCCTGAAGCAGCTACCTGCAAATATAAAAAAAGCAGTCAAATCTGAATTCAAAAAATTCACCTATTTCATCATCCGTGCAATACTTCTACTTGTCCTTTTTATCATACCGGTGTTACAGGTCGCCGCACCATTTTTATGGCTTATATTTGGTGCATGGATGCTTGCCCTCGAATATATGGATTTCCCAATGGGTAACCATGGCATTATGTTCCCAGAACAGCGTCATTCCTTGTGGAGCAAACGTAAAATTACGTTTGGCTTTGGTATTGGTGCACTCATTTTAACCTTGATACCAGTAGCCAATTTTATTGCAATTCCGGTCATAGTCTGCGGCGCAACAAAGATGTGGGTAGAACGAATACGACCTGCATAATCGAGCTATTTTTGTAACAAAACAATATTGCCATTGCCACGAATTATCCTTTCTGGTATAGATGCACGCTTATTTTTGAAGACCTAAAGCAGAGAGACATGGTAATACGGAAAAAAACGGCAAAGAAAAAGGCCAAAAAAACCCAAAAGAAGACTTCAAAAAAGACTAACACGAGCAAGCAAAAGGTCGTGAAAAAGACTGCTGTCTCAAGAAAGAAGGCATCCTCAAAAAAGACTGCTGTCTCAAGAAAGAAGGCATCCTCAAAAAAGACTACTGTCTCAAAAAAGAAGGCACCCTCAAAAAAGACTGCTG
>CAZCXC010000011.1:0-2379 GCA_964502505.1 uncultured Enterobacteriaceae bacterium | reverse complement strand
CCAGTCAGTCTTCTTTACGAAACAGGGCGTACTGGCTAACAAAATTAATGCGCTTATTTTGCTTCGCTTTGTTTCCGCCAGTTTAATTGCGATCATCCCGCCTAAAGACCAACCAATAAGGATTGCGTCATTAGAAATTTGTCCCGATAGTTGATCAACGATTTCATCTATGCTGTTATTCTTTTCATGTTTTTCTTTTGACTGCCCATACCCTGGCAATTCAAGTGCCTGTATATTTCCTTGGTAATGCAAACTATCTGTAAATGTTGTCCAGGTGCCAGAGCCTAAACCCCAACCATGAATTAAATATACCGGCCTGTTAATCATCTGCACTGCAGCTACTAACAACACATTTGCTGAGCGTATCCAATAACCTGTCAATTTGATCTACTGTGTGTGCTGCTGACAGCGTTATGCGTAGTCGAGCAGTTCCTTTCGGCACAGTGGGTGGACGGATCGCGGTAATTAAAATTCCCTCTTCAAAAAGGGCCTGGCTAACGAGCAAAGCATTTTTATTAGAACCTAGAATTAATGGTTGTATTGGTGTTGTTGAATCACCAATTGAAAGGTTTAATTCTTTTGCTCCATTCTTAAATCTATTAATTAATAATTGCAAATGATCCTTTCGCCAGGTTTCCGTTTGCATTATTTCCAGCGCTTTTATGCAAGCTACCGCCAAAGCAGGCGGTGGGGCTGTAGTGTAAAGATAGGGCCTGGCCGATTGCAGCAACATTTCAATGACATCGTCATCGCCGGCCACAAATGCCCCAAAACAACCCAGGGCTTTGCCTAATGTAGACATTAGCAACGGTACTTCTTTTTCTGACAAATCGAAGTGTTCAATAATACCCGCTCCTTTTTGCCCCAAAACGCCAAAGCCGTGTGCATCATCAACGCCAAGCCAGGTGTTACTTGGTTCACATGCCTTTACCAACTCGGGGAGAGGCGCAATATCACCATCCATACTGAAGACACCATCTGTAAGCACCAGCTTCCGATCTGCTTTTGACTGGGCTAATGTTTTTGCCAAGGCCCGACTGTTACAGTGCACATATCTTTTCAATTTTGCACGCGACATGTTTGCCGCATCAATCATTGATGCATGATTAAGCCGATCAGCAAATATCTCATCATTTCGATCGAGGAAAGCATTCACCATGGCCAAATTAGCCATGTAGCCGGTTGAAAATAGAAGCGCACGTTTACGACCTACAAAATCTGCGAGTTTTTCTTCCAGCTCTGAATGTGCTTCACTGTGACCACACACCACATGTGATGCGCCACTTCCTACACCGTAACGATCAGCTCCCAGTTTTAGTGCGGTAACAATATCTTTATGATTTGCCAGTCCTAGATAATCATTGCTGCAGAAATTAAGAAATGTGCCAGCATTGCATTTAATCTCTGCTCCTTGGGCTGAACTGATCTGTCTGCGAATACGATAACTGTTTGATTGTTTGCGAAGGTCTAATTCATGTGCCACATGCTCATGTATATCCATAATTGCAAAGTACATTCGGCCCATTTAGTCAAAAATAATTAGCCTAATGCAATGCTTTTAGGCCCAAGCGTTTGAATAATTTTCGATCCCGTTTTAGTTCAGGGTTGCTTGTTGTTAGTAGTTTCTCGCCATAAAAAATGGAATTTGCTCCCGCCAAAAAACACAACGCTTGAAATTCATCATTCATTTCTGTTCTTCCTGCCGACAGCCGCACATAAGAAGCAGGCATTAATATTCTTGCAACGGCAATGACGCGCACCATATCGAAAGGATCTATTTTTTCAGCTTCTGCTAGCGGCGTTCCTTCGACCTGCACCAACAAGTTGATGGGGACACTTTCAGGATGCTTGGGCATGCTGGCCAATACCTGTAACATCTCCGCACGATCAGTAACGCTTTCCCCCATACCAATGATGCCGCCACAACATACACTTAATCCCGCCTGACGTACGGCATCTAAAGTATGTAAACGATCTTTGTAGGTTCGTGTACTAATGATCGTTTTATAAAAACTCTCTGAACTGTCCAGATTATGATTATAGAAATCCAGTCCTGCCTGTTTCAGCCGAACGGCTTGGTCATCGGTTAGCATGCCCAATGTTGCACAAGTCTCCATACCGAGAGACTTTACGACCTCTATCATTTTGCTGACTTGTTCCAGATCTTTGTCTTTTGGGTTGCGCCAAGCGGCACCCATACAAAATCTACTTGCTCCTTGCTGCTTGGCTCGTTCAGCGGCAGACCTGACCTCATCCAATGCCATTAATGGTTCAGCATCAAGGCCTGTATGGTACCTAGCACTTTGCGGGCAGTAGGCACAATCTTCCGGACAGCCGCCCGTTTTAATATTTAACAGGGTGCTCAGTTGAATAGTATTG
>CAZCXC010000010.1:0-5356 GCA_964502505.1 uncultured Enterobacteriaceae bacterium | reverse complement strand
AGTGCAACGGGCCAGACCAAGGCATTAAAGGATGCCTATGTGCAGGCCAATGTGACGCCCATCTCAAACATATCAACGGCAGGTGCCATGATCACATCGGCCTGCTCAGCTTCGGTCAACATCTTTCGAACAATATCGCTGCTACCTGATTCCACACAGGCCTGATTGACTGTTCCTGTAACAATATAGGCCGCACCCATGGCGAAGACCGCCGCCGCTGATGCCGGTGTGGCAATACCTCCTGCTGCACCAACGCGCAACGGCATTGAATAGGAAAATTGTTCCTGCATTCGATCGCGCAAGGCAATGATGGTCGGTAATAAAGTAATTGCCGGGCGGTTATCGGTATGGCCACCTGAGTCTGCTTCCACAGTAAGGTCTTGCGCCATCGGGATCTGTGTAACGAGCTGTGCCTGCTCAGCTGTAATATCCCCTTCTTCAACCAATTGTGAAATTAATTTTTGCGGGGGCGGACTGAACCATTGACTGGCTATCTCTATGCGTGAAGCTTTTGCAATAATTCTATTTGGCGTAACAATACGACCATCATGATCACGTTTAATACCGTGCACACGGTAACGCACTGCTGGCAATGTGAGTTTCATATAGGCTGAGGCCTCAACCAGATGAATACCCCGACGCAGATACAGTTCGACTACTGCAGATTCGTGACCTTTTTCATTTGGACTGTAGATCAGATTAAAACAATAGGGTTGCTCGCCAAGATTTTGACTAATGCGTTCTATTGCTGTTTCGATCTCCTTAATGGAAAGACCCGCCGCGCCAAAGGAACCCAGTAGTCCGGCCCGGGACACAGCCTCAACAAGTTTAGCAGAGGCAATACCGTTGGCCATCGAACCCGTCATATAGGGAAACCTGATACCGTGATCCTGACAAAAAGACTGATCACCGAGTTGCCGGGGAGAAATTGCTGGAGAATAGGCTACCAGAGGTAGCGCATCCGTGGAGGATTGTTCACCGATCTCTGCATATCCTTGTGAGGATGCAACATGCTTATCATCCTTATTTAACATGAAATAAATGGGATTACTGATATCACAGATAGCACTACTGATGGCATCATCATTGTTGACCAAGTTTTGATGATCACCAAACCACCAACCAATACTTGGTATACCAGCTGGTTCATCTGTACGAATAGCTGACGATAGTCGAAATTGAGAAATCTTTGTCATAAAAAGTGCATGGGGACCTGGCTGCTCCGGGATATATTATTATATGATCTTCTTATACTTGAGATAGGTGTCAAGATATACAATATATCTGTACTTGGACCCGAATCCCCCCCTGACGGGTATTTTGAATACCAGGTCGATTACCTCCTTTGCTGTAAGCGTGCCTGATGTTACAGTCATTATGGGTCCAGTTTAGGTTAATTACTAAGCTTTGTGACTTAATCCGTATTTTTTGGTTAGGTCATTGACCATCTGAGAGCTTTGCAGGATTGTTGCACTCAGCAATTTCATAAATTTTTGTCTCGATTGGCCTTCGCTTACGACATCATGCAAAGCTCTCTATTAGTAAAGGATGGGGCTTGATTATCCTCTAACCGTCGCCATGTTCATGTAAACTATAGTTCTATTTTATTAGGAGAAAATCTTGGAGCAATTTAGTGGGACAACCATATTATCCGTACGCAGGGATGATAGTGTTGTGATAGGTGGAGATGGGCAGGTATCTCTAGGCGATACCATCATGAAGGGTAATGCCTGTAAGGTGAGAAGAATGTATAACGATAAAATTCTTACCGGTTTTGCTGGAGGCACGGCCGATGCATTTACCTTATTTGAACGGTTTGAAGGAAAGTTGGAAAAGCACCAAGGCAATTTAATGCGCTCCGCAGTCGAACTCGCTAAGGATTGGCGTACTGATAAAATGTTACGACAACTTGAGGCAATGCTTTGCGTTGCTGATAAACAAACTTCCCTTATTATTTCCGGCAATGGTGATGTCATAGAGCCTGAAGATAATATTATGGCCATCGGTTCGGGTGGCTCCTTCGCCAAGGCAGCAGCACTTGCATTGTTGGGAAATACTAAACTGAGTGCACGCGAGATTGTAGAGCGAGGTCTTAATATTGCAGCTGATATTTGTATCCACACTAATAGTTCATTAACGGTTGAAGAATTATAAATAAAAAAATTATCTAAACAGGAAGTAATCGTTTTATGTCTGAATTAACACCACAAGAAATTGTTGCTGAATTAAACAAACACATCATAGGGCAAGATGCAGCAAAACGAGCAGTTGCTATTGCACTACGCAATCGTTGGCGTCGTTCTCAGGTTGATGAAGAATTACGCAATGAGATCACGCCAAAGAATATTTTAATGATTGGACCTACAGGCGTAGGTAAAACCGAGATTGCTCGCCGCTTGGCAAGATTAGCTAATGCACCATTTATAAAAGTTGAAGCAACTAAATTTACAGAAATAGGTTACGTTGGGCGTGATGTCGATTCTATCATCCGTGATTTGGCAGATATCTCAGTAAAGATGACCCGTGATATTGAAGTGGAAAAGGTCAAACATCAGGCCGTGTATGCAGCGGAGGCTCGCATCTTGGATATTTTGTTACCACGAGCACGCACTTTTGATAATGAAAAAGAACAAGAAGAAGATATTAATGAAACACGAGCGAAATTTCGGAGTATGTTGCGTGAAGGAAAACTCGATGATAAGGAAATCGAAGTTGAATTAAACATGCGGAACATAGGAGTGGAAATAATGGCTCCGCCTGGAATGGAAGAAATGACAAGCCAGTTACAAAATATGTTTCAAAATGTTGCGGGTGGGAGGAGGAGTACACGCAAACTCCGAGTTAAGGATGCAATTAAATTGCTTAATGAAGAAGAAGCAGCAAAATTAGTGAATGAAGAAGATATCAAGGCTCGTGCAATAGAAAATGTAGAACAAAATGGTTTGGTCTTTCTGGATGAAATTGACAAGGTGACACGTCGCTCTGAAACAAGTGGCCCTGATGTGTCACGTGAAGGTGTGCAACGTGATTTGTTACCATTGGTTGAGGGCAGTACTGTCTCAACTAAATACGGTATGGTAAAAACAGATTACATCCTATTTATAGCCTCCGGTGCATTTCATCTTGCGAAACCCTCTGATTTGATCCCGGAGCTGCAAGGAAGGCTGCCAATCAGGGTTGAACTGAATGCACTTGGAGTAAAAGAGTTTGTACGTATCCTGACTGAACCTGATGCTTCACTGACTGAGCAATACAGTGCGTTGATTGAAACTGAAGGTGTTGAATTGAAATTCAATGAAGATGGTATTGCTCGTATCGCTGAAATTGCATGGCAAGTGAATGAATCAACAGAAAATATTGGCGCGCGTCGTTTACATACGGTCATGGAACGGTTATTAGAAACAATTTCATTCGAAGCAACGGAGAAAAAGGGTGAGACAATCACTATCGATGTAAATTATGTCAATGATCACCTCAATGAGCTTTTGAAGGATGAAGATTTAACTCGCTATATATTGTAAATTTGTTCATTTCTGCAAGACGTCTATTTTATGGCACATAATGAACCACATCCAGTCTCAATAAACTTACATAAGAAGTCACGCATTCTGGAAATCTGTTTTGATGATGGCTCCTGTTTTGAGTTGTCGTGTGAATTTTTAAGAGTCTATTCTCCTTCTGCAGATGTTAAAGGCCATGGGCCCGGTCAGGGTGTATTACAGACAGGCAAGGAAAATGTCACAATTACTGAATTAGAATCCGTTGGTAACTATGCAATAAAACCTCTTTTTGATGATGGCCATCAGACGGGTATCTATTCATGGTCTTATCTGTATGATTTGGGGAAAAACAAAGAACAATATTGGAATGACTATTTAGATGCTTTACAGGATGCAGGTTACCAACGCAAGGACACCTCTTAAAATGACTTTTTTTCGCGATAGCGGTGTCAGCTCAGTGCTCGAATCCTTATGTATTGTTATATACACTGCAGTTCTGTGCGCAGAGCTTCCTTGCTCTCACAAAAAAAATCCTATTTTTAAAGGTGCCCGCAAAATGAATGAGTAATACAAACACAACTGATTTCGGATTTGAAAAAGTTTCTCCGCTAGAAAAGACCAGGCGTATTGCTAATGTATTTAGTTCAGTCGCATCTAATTATGATTTGATGAACGATTTAATGTCATTTGGCGCACATAGATTATGGAAGCGTATGGCGATCTATCTGGCTGCGGTCCGACCAGGTCAACATGTACTAGACCTTGCCAGTGGTACTGGTGATTTAGCTTTGATATTTCATGAGCGTGTGGGTGATGAAGGATTGGTGTTTATAAGCGACATCAATAGTGAAATGCTAAAGCAAGGCCGTAATAAGTTAATTGATCATGGAATCGTGAAAGGCGTAAGTTACATACAGGCCAATGCCGAAAGGTTGCCATTTCAAAATAATAGTTTTGATCGCATCAGCATAGCATTTGGGTTGCGCAATGTGACGGATAAGGATGCTGCGCTTAAATCAATGTATGAAAAACTCAAGTACGGGGGGTGCTTAATCATCCTGGAGTTTTCAAGTGTAGTCATCCCTCAGTTAAAAAAGCTCTATGATGCCTATTCATTAAAGGTAATTCCCTGGCTCGGCAAAGTGGTCGCAAAGGATGAAGAAAGTTACCGGTACCTGGTGGAATCGATTCGTAAGCATCCAGATCAGGAGACATTAAAGGTAATGCTGGAGCATGCCGGCTTTAGCCGAATAGAGTACTATAATCTTTCCGCTGGTATCGTCGCAATTCACAAGGCATATAAAATCTAGGCCAGTCACTATGTCTATACCGGTACTTAAAAAATTAGAGCAAGTGATTAATAGTGTTCTGCAGCTTGATGAAGAAAATTACAAAAAAATAACTGGCCTGGATGGAAAGATTATCGCAATTGAAATCAGTGGATTCAATATCACTGTTTATTTGAATTTAACGAGTCAAGGTGTAGAAATAAAATCTGAATGTGACGTCGCAGTGGACGTGACTATCAGGGCATCGGCAATGACTTTTTTTACAATGTTGCTGACAGGGGGAGGGGAACAGTCAGTGAGTGTGGGGGATATGGAAATCACCGGCGATGTTGATCTGGCTCAGCAATTTCAGTCGATACTCAAAACATTAGAGATTGACTGGGAAGAATATATCTCAAAATGGACAGGTGATTATCCAGCTCATAAGCTAGGTAATTTTTTTCGTGATGCGCGTAAGTATGTAAATGAATCAAAAGAAATTATTGGCATGGACATCAGTGAATATCTACGTTATGAAAAAGAATTATTGCCAGATCAAATTGAAATTGATCAGTTTAATTCGGCTGT
>CAZCXC010000009.1:0-1757 GCA_964502505.1 uncultured Enterobacteriaceae bacterium | reverse complement strand
AAACCTGCTTCAACAACAAGAGAACATATTCATCATTGTTAAGGCATTGCGGTACTATATTTCAGCTACAATATCCTTGGTATGTGCGTGTGTCCGCTTAATACTGAAAGCGGACGTTCATGTATTCTGATAATTAAATTTCAACTGATAGATTTTTTTCTCTCAGCTTGAGTTCTTCTTTCTTGTGCACTCCTACGTTCTAGGTCAGGTGGTCGTTCTAGATCATGTGGTTCTTCATTCTGGTTTCTGCGATCTTCGGGTGATCTTTGGCCACTTTTTGGTTGGCCTTTATCGCGACTTTTTTGATTCGTCATATTATTTATCTCATTACCTTGTTCTTGTTTTAACAACATACCTATCTAAGTGTAAACCAGAAACTATAATCCTTGGTACAGATAAACGTCAGATTACGACAAAATTATTATTATAAATCATTTACAAACCATGCTCATTTCTTGATCTTTCCCTAAAGAGGTCTATATTTTAATGAATCACTTCCAAAAACGGATATCTACATGGGGGTAGAGTCGCGTCTGGAACGGCGACCAAAAAATGTAAAGGGGGCGCAACATGAAGTTGCACACATCAATAAATATAATATTCTCGATCGTTGTTATCATATTTTTAATGAATGGGTGTGTTGCCCCAACGACTAAAAGACCTGATCCTAATGATGCAGCGGTTGCGCTGGAAGCGGAAAAGCAACGTGAATTCGCTATAAAAGAAACCCTGAAGAATCAGCAACGATTATATACAGTTGGTTGGCCAATCCTAATAGCGGGCTTACCTTTATGCCATGATAGAACTCGATGGTCAATTGGCGCTTTTTACGCAAATAAATTTGATTTTACAGATGAAATGCGGGATGCAGCCATTTCTTACCTAGACATGGGCGATGTACCAAAAGTACATACGATAATTAGTGAAAGTCCAGCAGCACTTTCAGGTTTAGATGTAGGCGATGTCATTTTAAGAATAAATGATAAAGAAGCACCTGTCGGGGAAGGTGCTACAACAAAGCTTTCTGAAATAATTAAAGAAGAATTAAAAGAGGGTAATGAAATATCTTTACAAATTAGGCACGACGGAATACAGGAAACACTAAACATACCGCCTGTCAAAATTTGCGATTATCCTATGCTCGTTGTCAACAAGGATGATGTTAATGCATTCGCAGATGGTAACAACATCTTTGTAAATCAAGGAATGATGGACTTTGCAGATACTGATCAAGAACTATCGTTAGTCGTAGCACATGAACTTGCTCATAATAGCATGCGGCATATTGATGCAAAAAAGACAAATTTTGTTATTGGGTTACTTTTTGATGTTTTACTTGCAGGATTAACTGGTGTGGATTTTGGTATCAGGGGAGCAACAGCAAATGCGTATTCTCAAGATTTTGAAGCTGAAGCCGATTATGTGGGAATGTACATTATGGCAAGGGCTGATATGGAAATAGAAAATGCACCTGATTTTTGGAGAAGAATGGGTACACGAAATCCACAGTCAATAGAAGACAATTATCTCGCTTCACATCCTTCAACACCCGAGAGATTTGTTTCACTGGAAGATACGCTTAGTGAAATTAGACTAAAGCAAGAAGCAGGACAAGAAATGATGCCAAACATAGATGAAGAATCATGGACAAGCAGAGAACCCCCACCGTCTCAAGCATCACAGATTGGATTAGGTAATTAATTAACTTTTTACATATTTTTGCGGACTATATTAAATAAATCACTTCCAAAAACGGA
>CAZCXC010000008.1:0-2813 GCA_964502505.1 uncultured Enterobacteriaceae bacterium | reverse complement strand
TTTTCGAAACTGATTTACAGGCAAAATATGCTCACCCGCTCTGGTTAATAAAAAGTCTACAAAAAGAATATCCCGATAGGTGGGAAACAATTTTACAAGAAAACAATAGCTATCCCCCGATGTATCTGCGAGTTAATACTAAATTAACGACTCGCGCCAACTATATGGCTGAACTCAAGAAAATCAACATCATGGCTACTGAAACATTATTCGTGGAGTCTGGAATAAAACTTTCTAAAGCCATAGATGTCGATCAACTCCCACATTTCAATGATGGTTATGTGTCTGTACAGGATTTGGCTGCACAGCTCACCCCTCCGTTGCTGCGTATACAGCCAGGGCAAAGAGTGCTGGATGCTTGTGCGGCGCCTGGCGGTAAACTTGCTCATATTTTAGAACAAGCACCCGAATTAGATGAAGTAGTAGCCTTGGAACAAGATAAAAAACGTTATGAACGAATGCAACATACCTTAAGTCGTACCCAGTTAAAGGCAACACTCGTATGTAACGATGCCCAGGCGACAGACCAATGGTGGGATGGGAAGCAATTTGATCGTATTCTGTTAGATGCCCCTTGTAGTGCAACAGGGGTAATCCGACGTCACCCTGATATTAAAATACTACGCAAAGCTAAACATATTGCTACACAAACAATGATCCAGAGTAATTTGCTCTCTGCTCTCTGGCCGTTATTAACACGTGGAGGTAAGCTATTATATGTCACATGTTCGGTTTTAAGTGCTGAAAACGACAAATGTATCAAAGTATTCGTTAATGATCACTTGGACGCACAAACTGTCATGATCAATACTGAATGGGGACAAACAACTGAATATGGTCGTCAAATAGTGCCAGGTGAAAATGATATGGATGGGTTTTATTATGCTTGTTTGGAAAAAACCTAGTACCAGTAGAACGATGTCCCATACCTGCAATGACTACGGGACGATGTCCCATACCCGTAATAACAACGGGATATTCTTGCTGTATTTGGTCCTTCTGCTGGCATTGCCTGATAATTCAAATGCAAATGTAGAAAATAGCATTGAAATTAAACATGCAGGTGGTGAATTTGTCGAAGAGAATTATTTAGTTAGTGCGAATTTTAAATATCATTTAGGGGAAGAGATTCAGGAGGCTTTAGACCATGGTATTGCATTACAAATAGACATCCATTTATATGCTAAAGAACAGCGTATGTGGATCTGGGATAGAACGATAACATTCTCAACCATTAGTTTTCGATTAGAGCACCACCCATTGAGTGGTCATTATCAAGTGACAAATCTGGATAACTATCACCGAAAACATTTTCAAAACCTGCGGAGTGCATTAGACCATATTGGATTAATCAAAAATTACACCTTGTTTAAACGAAGTAAACTGCAACCTGATAAAAATTATCTTGCCCGTATCCGTGCTCAACTCAACATTCAAAATTTACCTGCTCCGTTACGCTTGTTGGCCTATGTATCATCTCAGTGGAGACTAAACTGTCCATGGAATGAATGGATAATTCAACAATGAAACACAATGGTCGAACAATTCTGTATACCGGGCTGATCCTTTTCATTCTGATGTTGTCATCCCTGATAATGATGAGTAATGCACTACAAGGGTCTAGTCATTTTGGCCGCTTTTACCTGGGCTTATTGATTTTTAATGCAATAGGACTCCTGACTTTTATTTTTCTTATCATATTGAATTTAAAACAGCTTACCCGACAGATTCGCAATCGAACTCCTGGTGCACGTATGACTGTGCGCATGGTAACTATGTTTAGTTTGCTTTCGGTAATTCCCGTGTTAGTTGTGTATTACTTTTCTTTGGACTTTCTTAATAGGGGGATTGATAACTGGTTTGATTTACGCGTAGAACAAGCATTAGATGACTCATTGGAAATAAGTAGACTTTCACTTGATGTAAGAATGCGTGAATTACTCAAAAAAACAGAACAGATTGCTGGGGAATTTTCTTATATAGCTGCCTCAACAGTCCCCTTTTCCTTTGAAATTGATGAATTAAGGGAACGTAGTGGTGCCGAGGAATTAACATTGCTTTCTCGACAAGGCGGGATTATTTTCTCAAGTTCAGATGATCCATCACACATGATTCCGGATAGGCCCAATGAGACTATCATATTACAATTACAACAAGGAGTTAGCTATACTGGATTAGATACTATTCGGGATTCCGGACTGCAAATCCGTGTCGTTGTCAATGTCCCAGAGATTGGCATTGGTAATAAAAGAAGGATCATTCAAGCACTTTTCCCGGTGTCAGAACGCATTAATGAACTCGCAGACAGTGTGCAAACTTCATTTATAAAATATAAGGAACTCTCCTATCTACGCGAGCAACTCAAGATCAGTTTTGTTATTGTGCTGACCTTGGTATTGTTATTTAGTATCTTCAGCACTGTGTGGGCTGCATTTTACACCGCAAGACGACTTGCTGAACCTGTACGTGATCTTGCCGAAGGCACCAAGTCTGTTGCCGAAGGTGATTATGAAACCCAATTGAAAGTACCAAGCAATGATGAATTGGGATTTCTGGTGGCTTCGTTCAATGAAATGACTCGCAAGATTAGCCAAGCTAGAGATGAAGCCAGTCGCAGTCAACATGAAGCGGAGACACAGCGTACTTACTTTAAAACAGTATTAGGTAAATTATCTTCTGGCGTACTTGTTTTAGATCAAAATAAGACATTAAGAACTTCAAATGCCAGTGCAGATCAAATTTTAAATGTTCCCATGACAAATCTAACTGGATGGGTGTAAGGGGATTCTTAAATTCGTGGGCCAGGCGCTGTG
>CAZCXC010000007.1:0-23439 GCA_964502505.1 uncultured Enterobacteriaceae bacterium | reverse complement strand
AGTTCTTACTTGGCAGGCCCGGATGATATCTATGTCTCTCCCAGCCAGATTAGGCGTTTTAATTTACGTACAGGGGATAATATTGCGGGCAAAATTCGTCCGCCAAAAGATGGTGAACGTTATTTTGCACTGTTAAAAGTTAAAGAAATCAACTTTGAACTACCGGAAAAAGCCAAACATAAGATCCTGTTTGAAAATCTTACCCCATTATTTGCAGATGAGAGGCTCTCATTAGAACTAGGTAATGGCAGCACAGAAGATCTAACACCTCGTGTCATTGATTTGGCTTCGCCAATAGGCAAAGGACAACGCGGTTTGATTGTTTCACCGCCGAAGGCCGGTAAAACAATGATTTTGCAAAGTATTGCACAATCATTGACCCATAATCACCCGGATTGCCATTTAATTATCTTACTTATTGACGAGCGACCTGAGGAAGTTACCGAGATGGAGCGCTCAACAGAGGCTGAAGTTATTTCAAGTACATTTGATGAACCGGCAAGTCGCCACGTACAAGTGGCAGAAATGGTCATTGCCAGGGCTAAACGCCTGGTTGAACATAAAAAAGATGTTGTGATCCTGCTGGATTCAATTACCCGTCTAGCACGTGCTTATAACACGGTCGTCCCTGCCTCAGGTAAAGTATTGACCGGTGGTGTTGATGCAAACGCATTACAACGCCCAAAACGTTTCTTCGGTGCTGCGCGTAATATTGAAGAGGGAGGCAGTTTAACTATTATTGCAACAGCGCTAATCGATACTGGTTCACGTATGGATGATGTTATCTACGAAGAATTTAAAGGAACAGGCAATATGGAACTGCATCTGGACCGCCAAATTGCAGAACGAAGAATTTATCCTGCAATCAACATTAACCGTTCCGGTACCCGTCGCGAAGAGAAACTTACAGAGCCGGATGAATTACAAAAGATGTGGATACTTCGAAAATTATTACATCCTATGGATGATCTCGCAGCCATGGAATTTCTGCTGGAACGTCTCAAGGCCACCAAGACAAATGCTGAATTTTTTGATGCAATGAAGCGTCAGTAAACGCCCTGCAGACATATCTGAACTTAATTGTCACAAATCTAAACAGCATCCTGCTGGTAATGTTGCATTAAAATTCTGGCTACTTCCGGCCGGGCGAATTCTTCTGGTAAGTCTTCCCCAGCAGCCAGCATATCACGCACTTTAGTACCAGATAACATAACAAAATCTTCTGGGGTATGGTCGGGGACATCTCGCATCATAACAACTTTATTTAATTTCCTTGAATAGGCTGTGTGATCCGCTTTAAAAATTTTAATTAGTAACGCATCTTCAGGTATTGAATCAAAAATTTCCTGTGCTTCAAACGGTCCATAATAACTACCTACTCCTGCATGATCACGACCGACAATTAAATGTGTACAACCTGCATTCTGACGAAATACAGCATGTAATGCGGCTTCCCTTGGCCCTGCATATAACATATCGAAACCGTAACCAGTCACCATCACTGTATTTTCCGGAAAATATAATTCAACCATCTTTCTAATCGCAGCATCACGCACATCAGCCGGAATATCACCTTGTTTTAATTTCCCAAGCAGCATGTGGATCAAAACTCCATCTGCATTGACTGCTTCCAGTGCCATTTTGCAAAGCTCCTCATGAGCACGATGCATTGGATTACGAGTTTGAAAAGCAACAACTGTTTCCCAACCATGCGACTGGATGGATTCCCTTATCTGTACGGCAGTTTGAAATGTCCCGGGAAAATCTTTTTCGAAGTAACTAAAATTGAGTACTTGTATTGGTCCGGAAATTATAAATTTACCGGCAGACATAAACGTCGCAACACCAGGGTGTTCGGCATCCAATGTGCCAAAAATCTTTTCAGTGATCCCCTGAATCTGCTCATCCGTTAATTCTTCGATCGATTCAATGTCCTGAACGGCAATGACTGGATTCCCGTCAATATTGGGATCTTGTAAAGCAATACGGTTAGCATCTTTTATCGCATCAATCTCTGTGGTTCTATTCAAACAAGGAACTGGCCAAAACAATCCATCACTGGTTTGCATTGTTTCAGCAATATTGAGCGCATCCTGCAGGTTCATATAACCTTTAAGAGGGGTAAAATAACCTGCTCCCAACATCACTGCATTCGCGGCAGCAGCCGAATCAAGTAATAATTTGGGCAGCGTTTCCGCCTCATTCAGCAAAGCACTATTTTGAGCTTTATCATCAACAAACAAAGGGCAGAGGTTATCGGACCCGTGCGGCTTAATCATTCTATTCTCCTAAGTAATTTATCAATTATCATAATCCCGCAATGCGAGACACCAAAAAGGCAGCTAACAATAACGATCTATGCAATAAATTCAAGGCCAAATATGCTGGAACAATATAATTTTAAGGTTTATGCTTAGAAAAAACATTATTTTGTGGGGGAAAATTATGGCAGATAATGCAGCAACGACATCGGTTGAGCAAATCGATTCATCCAAAAAAACATCAGAAATATTAGGGCCAATGAGCGAAGAGGCCACCGTACAGATGACGAAACAAAAGGAAAAATGCTATTGGAATGATGCCGAATTTTCGCAAGGTGACCAGGTAAGCCAGGAAGGTGAATGTTACGAATGCAGCTATGGACGCTGGGTTAAAGTAGACGATTAAGTTTCAGTCTTTACGGGCATACCCTCCTGAAAATCATATTTTCCGTCGCGTTTTATAATATCACCTGTATGCAATCTGAATTGACCGGATTGCCAGTCTTTAAAATAGAACTTTAACGTATGGAATATTGCAGTAAATGCAACTTCATCCCACGGAATTTCAGATTCATCAAATAACTTCACATCGAGACTTTCATTCCCTGGACTAAAATCGAGGTCTAATAATTGTGAACGAAATATCATATAAATTTGATCGACATGTATTATGTTTAACACAGAATACAATTCAGTAACCTCAACTCTGGCATTTGCTTCTTCTGCGGTTTCACGTAATGCCGCCTCATAATTGGTTTCCCCCAGTTCCATAAATCCTGCCGGTAGTGTCCAATAGCCATACCGTGGCTCAATTGCACGGCGACACAATAGAACCTTGCCGTCCCATTCCGGGATACAACCGCTAACTATTTTTGGATTTTGGTAATGTATCGTATCGCAGGATGTGCATACATAACGAAGATGAGTGTCATCCGGCGGTTGCCTATAGGCAACTTTTGCGCCACATTGATTACAATATTTCATTATAGTTATAAATTTTTATAACCAATCTTAATTAATACGAACATCACCATCTTTAGTCCAGGGCGGGCTAACAATAGCAGCAAAGACTAATTCAATTTCACTTTTATTTTCGATCCATTGCGATGCATTTGCCGGAATCGCTATGATGTCACCACTACTTACGAATCGAGATTCATCATCAATATGCATACAACCTTCACCCTGTAAAATATAATACACCTCATCCTGTTCCAGTTTATGTGCATAACTCTGCTGGTCTCTTTCAACAGTTGCAATGGCTATTGAATAAGGCAAGTTCACAGGATCATTCGCTGGATGTAATAACTCCCGTATTATGCAACCATCGTTCGCTATTAGTGATTCACAGTCCTTTAAATTTTTTACAAACACAAGTCACTCCTATATAAAGATATGTTATGACAAAGTATATCGGGAACAGTGATTATAAACATGAAGCAGCAGCTTGCATCGGTGTCTTATTAACCAATCTGGGCACTCCGGATGCGCCAACCAAGCAAGCATTGAGACGCTATCTGGCAGAGTTTCTATCTGACCCCCGTGTCATTGAAGTACCCATGCCCATTTGGTGGTTTGTTCTTCATGGATTTATATTGAATTTCAGACCAAAACGTTCAGCGGAAAATTATAAAAAAGTCTGGACAGATGAAGGATCCCCTTTATTAGTAATCGCACAAAAACAAACAGCGGCTATACAAGCTGCACTTGATAAACAAGCACCGAACAAGTTTAAAGTTACACTTGCCATGCGCTATGGTAATCCCTCGATCAAATCCGGATTAGAAAAATTAAATCAAGCCCATGCCAAACAAATTTTGATCTTACCGCTCTATCCTCAGTATTCTGCAACAACAACTGCCTCTACTTTTGATGCTGTGAGTACCACCATGAAAACCTGGCGCTGTGTACCCGAATTAAAAATGATCAATCATTATCATGATGATCCGAACTATATTGATGCACTGGTAGATAGTATTACTGATCATTGGAATGAAAATGAACAACCTGAAAAATTATTATTTTCATTTCATGGGATACCCAAGACCTACTTTGATGCGGGCGATCCCTACTATTGTGAATGTCATAAAACAGCAAGGCTGGTCGCCGAAAAATTAAAGCTTAGTGAAGATCAGTGGTTACTTACTTTTCAATCCCGCTTTGGCCCAAAGGAATGGTTAAAACCTTATACTGACACAACTCTCAAAGAATTAGGATCGTCAGGTATTAAACATGTTAGCGTTATTTGTCCTGGATTTTCTGCTGATTGTCTGGAAACGCTGGAAGAAATTAATATACAAAATCGTAATTTTTTTCTTCAAGCAGGTGGAGAAAATTTTTCGTATATCCCTGCACTAAATGATTGTCCATCGCATATCAACACACTCACAGAAATTATATTGAAGCAATACAAAATATAATGCTCAATATCATTAACTTTATATATTTATTCAGAATTAACAGATAACCAGACTTTAAAACCAGAACTACAAAACAAACACCTTCCCTAGAGAATAATTATTATCTTCTTCTATCTGTAATCGCTCGTCTGTCCTGTCCACTCCTGCGATCAGGGCCACTGTATTCAACATAACCACTAATAATGCTGGAACCATTTTCCCTACGATCCGTTGCTCTTCTACCACTACCCACACGGCGTTCTTGCATCGTCATACTTTTTCACCTCCTGTCCTGCAAATGCTACTCTAATTTTTCTGTACTTCAACCCCCTTCCAGAAAGCGACATAATCTTTGATATGGCTGGCACGGTCACTGGGCGTGGGATAGTACCAGGCCGCATCCTGATTGGTTTCTCCATCTACCTCAATATTGTAGTAATTAGCCTGCCCTTTCCATGCACATGCGGAGTGTGTATCACTCTCCTTTAGGTACCCTCTATTGACTGATTCAGGCGGGAAATAGTAATTGCGCTCAACAATTTCACATTGATCACTTTGCGCTAGTATCACTCCTTTCCAGATTGCCTTTGCCAATTTAATCTCCATAAACTGTTACTGATATTTTTCTCTGATGTGCTCTCGTACGGTGTTCCCAAAGGTAGATCCCTTGCCAGATACCGAGCGCACATCGGCCATTACTTACCGGTAAGCTTAAACTGCAATCGGTCAATACGCTCCGCATGTGTGCTGGCATGTCATCCGGCCCTTCTGTCGTATGCTTAAACATCGAATTTCCATCAGGCACCAAATGTGACATAAATGTTTCCATATCAATACGTACTGTCGGATCAGCATTTTCACACAACACCAATGAAGCACTGGTGTGTTGGATAAAAACATTACATACGCCAACGTTAATTCCTGACTGCGTAATAATCTTTTCAACATCACGGGTTAGTTCTATCGTGCCACGACCGCTCGTCGTTATATTGATTGTCTCTTGATACACCACAGCCTTTACGCTTATTTACATGTTAAACGATTCGCTATCAATCCGTAAAAACTATCGCCATCCATAAATAACCAACCTAAATGTTCACCACAATCTTTGCAGAGTGCTATTTGCCAGCGGTAGCCACTAAACCAGGTGTGCTCAGAAGATGCTGCCCCGATGGTTGAGCAACCGGGCGCATTATTAAAACAGCGGATATTAAAGACTAAATCTGCAGGGTTTGTACAAGTATGAAAATGGTTGCCCTGCACTTCAATACTTGCTCCCTCACTCGTAATTATGCAATGACAGATAGCACACAACAGTGGTTTGCCCAGAGTGGCACCTGTCTTTTCAGCCACTGCCTGCACAATTTCATCTGGCATACTGCCTTTTCTTTCAAATAAATGCAGGGCTATTACACTCATTGATTTACCATTAGATTGTTAAAACAACATGCGCAGGCCAACACAAGCAAGCACAACGGCAAAGAACCGCTTTAGAGTATCCACAGACAGTGTATGCGCCAATTTAGCACCCAAGGGAGCAAATAAAACACTACTTATCAATATAGGTATCGCTGCCGGCCAATAGACATAACCAATTGCACCACTAGGCAGTTGTTGTTGATCCCATCCTGTAAAAATCATTGTCGTAGTTCCGGCCAGCGCAATTGGTAAGCCACATGCAGCAGATGTTGCTACTGCGTTGCGAATATTCACATTGCACCACAACAGAAATGGTACAGTCAGTGTTCCACCACCTATACCAAGTAAGGTAGAAAATGTACCAATACCACCGCCTGTTAATACCATCCCATGTTTGCCCGGTAGTTCACGTTGCACGGAAGGTTTTACTCCAAATCCGATTTGAATAGCAACCAACAATTCAAACAGACCAAATACGACGCGTAAAGCATGACTTGGCAGAGAGTCAGCAATCACTGCCCCAAGGATTCCTCCCAAAATAATACCTGGAACCAACAAACCAACCTGCTGCCAGAGTACTACTCCTCGACGATGATGAGCCAATGTTGAGGACATGGAAGTAAAAATGATTGTCGCCAAAGATGTTGCGACTGCAAGGTGCATTAAAATTTCTGAATGGAAACCTTGCTTGATGTATATAAACAATAATACGGGGACAATGACAATACCGCCGCCTAGTCCAAACAGACCACCAATAATGCCAGCGAGTGCCCCCAGTGCAAGATAAACAAGCAAGATCAATACTTCTGCTTCCGTCATCAGGTTAATCCTTACACCCTTAAGCTAAATGAATAACAAGCGTGGTCATTATTGCATATTCACCATAAAAAAGTTGCACACTTCAATATAAGCAAGGAGAATTCAAGACGTTTTTAAAAAACGAAATTTGTCTATGCCATCACCTTCCTCAAATAAGACAACAAATAAGCCTGGCTTATATTCGTCATATCAACATATCGCTAAATTATTACTCATCAGCACAGCACTTGGACTGTTAACCGGGACAGCGGCTTCGGCATTTACGCTAGAAGAAAAACGCGAACAATACAAACAAGCAAAAAAATTATTACGCAAAGGCAAAATAAAACAATTTATTGCTGTATCTGAAAGTATCAGGAACTATCCGCTTTATCCTTATTTGCGCTATAACTTTATCAACCCTAGATTACATAAAGTAAAAGCAAATGAAATCGAATTATTTTTGCAACAATATCATAATTTTCCTTTAACTAATGCATTACGTACAAAATGGCTCAAACACCTGGCTAAAACAGGACAATGGCAAACTTATTACGACAATTACACGCCACAAAAAGACACAGTACTGCAGTGTTATCAATTACAAGCACGTATTAAAACAGGAAATCAAACTTATCTTCTGGAAGATACTCGTACACTCTGGTTATCAGGTGAGTCACAACCGCCGCAATGTGATCCTGCCTTTGCATTACTTTATAAAAGTGATCTGATGACACAAGATCTGGTTTGGGAGCGTGTACGTCTTGCCATGGAAAACGGGAATACTGGCCTGACCCATTTCTTACGTAAACGTCTGGATGAATCGCGCTCAAAATGGGCTTTACATTGGATAGAAATGCGTAACAACCCGAGTAAAGGGACTAATAATCCTGCTTTCAATGATAATGAGATTGCACGGGAAATTTTGATACACGGAATTAAACGACTCGCAAAAATAAACATTGCACGTGCGGTTAGCCGTTGGGAAAAATTGCAAGACCAGTATGAATTCACTTCTCAAGAAATTTCCGAAACTAACCGTTTAGTAGCTGTTCGGGCAGCTAAAAAAAATCATCCACGCACAATTGAATTATTGGATAACATTAGTAACTATTATGTTGATGAAAATGTTTTTCATTGGCGCTTAATTACCACATTGGAAAATAATGACTGGAACATGTTGCATAAGTGGACGAAAGGAATTGTGCCTTTTGGTAGTATAGAACTCCGGTGGAAATATTGGTACGGTCGTGCGCTCGAAAAACTTGGTGAAATCGAAAAAGCAAAAGATATATTTGCATCCATATCCAGACAGCGAGACTATTACAGTTTTCTTGCAGCAGATAGACTGGGTCAAAAATATATTTTTGCACATGCACCATTACCGGATAACCCAGAAGAAAAAAACAAGATAGCTAA
The DNA here is from genome assembly GCA_964502505.1 of uncultured Enterobacteriaceae bacterium. Classification (GTDB taxonomy): domain Bacteria; phylum Pseudomonadota; class Gammaproteobacteria; order Eutrophobiales; family Eutrophobiaceae; genus CAZCXC01. The sequence goes on along the minus strand of CAZCXC010000007.1, from coordinate 15,143 downwards.
AATGCCAGGCATCATCAGGGCAAATGAATTGAGACAATTGAACGAAGATTATCAGGCAAGAAGAGAATGGCAACATGCATTAAATATCATGACCACCTATCAAAAGGAAATTGCAGCAACAGTCGCAAAGGATTGGGGTTGGCATGACCGGGCCATCTTTTCTATGAGCTCTGCACACAGTTATGACGATCTTATTCTCCGTTTTCCATTGCAGTTCAGATCCACAATTGATAAAAATGTAGAGAAACGTCAGCTAGATCCCGGCTGGGTTTATGCACTCATTCGTTCTGAAAGTGCATTTATGGAAGACGCAAAATCACCAGCGGGTGCATTGGGTCTAATGCAAGTCATGCCACTTACGGGCAAGCAAACGGCGCGCAGTATGGGCTGGAAAAAATTCCATAAAAATGATTTATTGGTCGCTGAAAAAAACATACCGATAGGAAGCACTTATCTTAAACAGATGCTAAATAAATTTAATAACAATAAAATACTTGCGACAGCCGCTTATAACGCTGGGCCACATCGGGTAAAAAAATGGACAGCCAAGTCAAACTGTATTGAACCTGATATCTGGATTGAAAAGATACCTTTTAATGAAACAAGAAAGTATGTACGACGGGTATTATTTTACGCCAGTATTTATGACTGGCGTTTGCAACAGGAGATTACGCCGCTGCACCAGCGTATGGCAGCGATCAATTCAACCAAAGGTAATCGGTCAACCATGCTGGCTTGTGCTGATCAGGATGTATCCTATAACTAAGAGGCTATCTGGTAATTAATGATCATTAATAAAATTTGCATATTAGGTGGGAGTGGTTTTGTAGGTCAAACACTCGCTAATCGTTTAACACAGGATGGATATCAGCTAAAGGTTCTAACACGTCGGCGTGAAAAACATAAAGAAAATTTAATCCTTTTACCCAACTTGGATCTGGTGCAAGCGGATGTGCATGATCCCAAGCAGCTAAAAGAAAACCTTTCCGGATGTGATGCAGTCATTAACCTCGTAGGTATCCTGAATGAACGTGGCAGAAAAGGCCGAGGCTTTTATAAAGCCCATGTCGAACTTACACAAAAAATAATCGATGCTTGTTTGGAAACCGGAATCAAACGAATATTGCACATGAGTGCATTAAATGCTGATGCAAAATCCGGCCCAAGTTATTATCTGAAAACAAAAGGACAAGCAGAAGATCTCGTACACACTGCTGCCAAACATGACATTCAAGTAACAAGTTTCAGGCCCTCAGTAATCTTTGGCCATAATGACAGTTTTTTTAATCGCTTTGCCAAACTATTAAAAATGACACCGGTTTTTTTCCCTCTCGCCTGTCCACATGCAAAGTTTTCTCCGGTATTTGTCGAAGACGTTGCTGAAGCGTTTGCTCGTGCAATAAAGGATCCGGACTGTTATGACCATCGTTATGATTTGTGTGGTCCTTATGTTTATAGCTTGCAGGCATTGGTTAAATATACTACTCAACAGCTAGGCATCCATCGTAAAATAATCCCACTGAGCGATATAATTTCACGCATTCAAGCCACTGTTTTCGATTTCGTACCGGGCAAACCTTTCTCAACTGATAATTATCTCTCCACCAAAGTAGATAGTATCAGTTCAAACAATGGATTAGATCAATTAGGTATTACACCAACTGCACTTGAAGCCGTTGTGCCACAATATTTATCTAACCAGTATCAACGTGCCCGTTACGATTTATTCCGTAGTAAGTCCAGAAGAATAAAATCAGCCTAGTCAATTAACTTTATGAAAGTTTATCAAGTTGGTGGCGCCGTACGTGACAAACTACTCGGCCATCCTATTAAAGATAGGGACTGGGTAGTTGTGGGGAGCACACCCAAAGCTATGGAAGCTCAAGGATATAAACCTGTAGGCAAAGACTTTCCTGTTTTCCTGCACCCGGAAACGCATGAAGAATATGCACTCGCTCGTACAGAAAGAAAAACAGGCAAAGGTTATAAAGGTTTCACATTTCATACCTCGCCTGATGTAACCCTTGAAGAAGATCTCATTCGCCGTGACTTGACGATTAATGCTATTGCCGAAGATGAAGATGGCAACCTCATTGATCCGTTTCATGGCAAACATGACATTAAGGATGGAATTTTACGCCATGTCTCACCAGCGTTTGCAGAAGATCCACTGCGTGTATTACGCGTTGCCCGATTTGCAGCACGCTATGGCTTTAAAATTGCTGATGAGACGATGACGTTAATGAAAAATATCAGCGCATCCGGGGAATTAGAAACACTTGTCGCAGAACGTGTCTGGGCCGAGCTAGAACGAGCATTGGCAGGTAAATATCCCACTCGTTTTATTTTGGTATTACGTGCATGTAATGCACTCAAAATATTATTCCCGGAAATTAACCGCCTGTTTGGCATTCCACAACCGAAAGAACATCATCCTGAAATTGATACAGGTATGCATACCATTATGGTCCTCAATCAAGCAACACGATTAACTGACGATACGCGGGTCCGTTTCGCAGCACTCATGCATGACCTAGGCAAAGGCACCACACCAAAAAAAGAGTGGCCGAGTCATCATGGGCACGAGGCGCGTGGAGTAAAAATCATTAAAGCACTGTGCAAAAAATTTAAGATCCCAAATCAATATCAGGATTTAGCTGTACTCGTTGCAAAATATCATTTGGATTGCCATCGTATACAGAACTTGAAACCGGCAACAATATTAAAAAAACTGGAAGCACTCGATGCTTATCGCCGACCAGATCGATTCGAACAATTTTTATTAGCCTGTGAAGCCGATGCCCGTGGCCGCAGCGGATTTGAAGATCGCGATTATCCACAAGGAGAGTATTTTCGTAGTGCATTCAATGCAACAAGTCAGATTGATATCCAATCACTCGTTAATCAAGGATTTGATGGAGAAAAATTAGGCGATGAAATTAAAACTATTCGCATTAGCAAACTTGCTAAGATTGTATATAACGAATAATTAAAAGTGATTCATGGGTAATGCTAAGCTATTTTCTCTTGTTATTTTCGTTCTTTTTCTTGCAACGTTTGGTTGTGCAAACAGACATCAAACTGTTACCGAACAAGTCAGTTTAGTATTGCCTACTAAATTGCATACGAGTGAACAGGATTTTTGGTGGTATGTAAGATATAAAATTAACTGGCCAGAAAACAGCGACCCCGATTTTTCTATCGATGCGCTGCTTGCAGATGCTGTAATTGAACCGATACTCATACAACATCAAGACAATATTAGCTTGTGGCGCTTCCACAGACGTGCTAATCGTGACAACGCAGGTCATCAATTCAGTTTTATTTTTTACTCCGGAAAAACTATAGCGAAAAACATTTTTGATAAAATCAAAGATGACCAATTAACAAATAAATTACTAGCACGTAATATTGTTGATGATGTAATAACTGATAACTTAGACAATAATAAACGTTCACACGTTGAAGATGCTAGCGATAAAAATTGGTCCAGCACATTACAGAACGCCTGGCCAGCTTTCATCATGGGCGTCAGTGCCACATGGTTACAATTAATCAACCAACAAATAAAAGAAACAATATCAATTCTTGATTTAGACAAATTATTAATAAAATATCGTAACATCAATATAAAAGTAAATGAGATTTGGTACAAAGAAGGCCAACATGCATTCTTTCATCATTTGAATGCTTTGTTTGGTTATGAACCGCTAAAAATTGAGCAATCAACCCGTTTTTAATTAAATACTTAATTTATTCAGTTATACAAACACATAAAGTAACACAATGCCTAACAGTAAACGGTAAACGACATAGGGCAACATGCCTGTCCATTCCAACAGGCTCAGAAATACTTTTATTGTACACCAGGCGCAAATTAACGAGATAGTGAGGATAACCATGAATCCAATTAGATCAGTTTCTGCATCAAGCATTAAAAATCTATAGAATTCATGACCTCCTGCCAGCAGAATCGTGGGGATGGACATTAAAAAAGAAAATCTTGCGGCAGCTGTGCGTTCTAGTCCAAGCATGAGTCCTGCCGTCATGGTGATACCAGATCGTGATGTACCTGGGACCAGTGCCAATACTTGTGCCAGGCCAATCCAGAGTGCATCTTTTAACCTAATACTTTCAATCACACGATCCCTCTTGCCATAAACATCTGCCCACCAAAGCAAAATCCCAAAAAATATTGTTGCACCCGCTAAGATAATAGGATCACGTAACACCGAGGCAATTAATTCATAACTTAAAAATGCTATGACTGCGATAGGTAAAGTAGCAATTATTAAATACCACATCAAAAAGCTATCAGTACTTTTTGCTTTACCAATGATTGAAGCTAACCAGGCGATAATGATACGCTTTAAATCTTTATTAAAATAGATGATTACCGCCAGCAAACTACCCAGATGTGCAGCCACATCATAGGCCAGACCTTGATCACTCCAACCAAATATTTTTGGCAGTAGAATCAAATGAGCCGAACTTGAAATAGGTAGAAATTCAGTTAGTCCTTGAACAATTCCGAGTATTATCAGATGTAGTAAATCCACTATTTTCAGATCAATTATAGAAATAATATCTAAATAGGAAGAAAGATTGCTGTTGCCATTTTTTGTATAACGTTTTTTATCACTCGGTTGTTTTTATCTGCAATAACCAAGGCAAGATTATCTTGTGTGGCTATCAGTTTACCAAATAATCTTTCGTAACTGAGATTAACTGGCTCCCATGATAGTGAGTTAGTATAAAGAAATAACTCACCATTAGTATTAACATCATGACCAAGTTTCCAGACCACTATTTCAATATTACGCGCACTATTGTATAGCTTTTGTTCATCAATAGTATCGAGTAGATAGAAATCTGTTTTGTATTCATAGGCCGCCATCAACATTGAAGTTAAACCTACGATTAATGAAAACACGCGATCACCATTATAATTTTCTTCAAAGGTGAGTCGAATGGCATTAACTCCTTTTTTCTTATCCAGTTCAGGAAAATTCCAGTCATGCTTCAGATCAAATACACGGATAATGTTTTCCTGCACCGTCATACCTTTGAAACGCTTTAATTCCCTTGGGTTACGTTTGTAGAGCTTAATCATTAATCCCCGTAATAAACGCCTTGCTACTCTGACATGTATATCAATCACTTCATCTATATCACCTTTAGCAAGCGATTTGATATTAAAATTTTTCTCTTTTGGTCCCTCTCCTGTTTGTTTTGGATTCTGACTACATGCGCTTATTCCTAAAAATAAAAATACAGTAACTATGAAAAATAGATTTTTCACTATGAGTTACAGTTTTGCCCTGAGATCAACAAACTGAAATCCAAGTAATGGAATACCTATATTTTTAGTCAAGGCGATAACTTTGAAACGTTCCCCCATCTCCCCCGGCATTGTCAACATCTTGATTTGATTTGATAACTTTACGCTATCAATTCCACAAACTGATTCTTGTTGTTTGACAATCTCATCAAGTCCACAGGATATTAAAAAATGGGCTTGTGTTGTATAGCCGCGAACATCTAAACCAGTATCAACTGCTGCCTCAGCGACCCTTGTGAAATTAACGGAAGATGTTATGTCCTGTAACCCTGGGTAGAAAAAAGGATCAGAATGTACACGATGTCGATAATGACAAAGTAGTGTCCCATTGATACGTTGAGGATGGTAATACTCTTGCCTAGGATATCCATAATCGACAAGTAGCATGACCCCTTGTTGTAAAAACTCAGCTAGTGAACTGATCAATGCGTGAATATTTGTATTTATTTCACTAGTGTATCCCTGTGACAACTTGTTCACTAATGTCTTTAATTCTTTCTCTGTTTCAAGCGTTAATTTTTCATTTAACGGTTTTTTAATCCAAACAAATTTACCTTCCTCAAACCCCACATACAATTCTTCACAAAAATCCCCATGTACCACAATACGATGCACGGGCATGGCATCTAAAACTTCATTTGCTATTATGATGCCATTAATTTTATTTGTCGGTAATGTATCCAACCAATGAATAATGCCTTCTAAATGTGGCACGCATTTTTTAACTCGATCTTGCTGTCTCTCACGTAAATCGGCACTTGTCTCAAGCAAGAGATATTCATTGGGGAGACAATTTAGACGTTCGAGCTCCTGCAAAATATCACAAGCCATTTTGCCAGTACCCGGACCCAGTTCAAAGATTTTGCCTTGATCAATTGCATTTAAAACTTGCTGACATTGCCGGGCCAGACAGAACGAATATACTGATGACAATTCGGGGGCAGTGATAAAATCACCGGATTCACCTAACTTTGTTGAACCAGCTGCATAATAGCCCAGACCCGGCTCATATAATGCAAGCTCCATAAACTGATTAAAATTGATCGAGCCTTGTTGTTCAATAATTTCTTTTTGAATCCTGGCGCATACTTTCTGGCTATGTTCAATTGCGTCATTATCAGGAACCGGGAGTTCAACATAACTAGAATCATTATTTGAAAATGTGCCGAAAGCAGACATTAGATTAAGAATTCGATTGTAATGAAGATATTATCCATTAGCATACAAAGCCACTGCACATAAATACATATTACAGAATTAATGACTAACAAAACAATCTTGATTACTGGGGCGGCAAAACGAATAGGTGCTGCCATGGCCCGTGGGCTGCACGGCTTCAATATGGATGTGATCATCCATTACAATACATCCAGTAATGAAGCAAATGAATTAGCATCAGAATTGAATGCCATCAGACCAGATTCTGCATACTTAATTGCCGCTGATCTCCTGGATAAGGATAAAATTGAGTCTTTCATTGATCAGGCCTGGTCATTCAAACAACGATTGGATGTCTTAATCAATAATGCTTCAGTATTTTACCCGACCCCTATAGATAAAATTTCTGCAACGCAGTGGGGGAATATGATCGATATCAATCTTATGGCCCCATTATTTCTATCAACAATAGCTTCATCACGCTTAGAAAAAAATAATGGCTGTGTTATAAACCTTACAGATATTCATGCGGAACGACCACTCAAAAATTACTCACTCTACAGCATAAGCAAAGCCGGCCTAATCATGCAGACAAAAGCATTGGCAAAAGAATTAGGCCCCAAAATACGTGTCAATGCAATTTCACCTGGGGCTATTTTATGGCCAGATAATATTAACGATAAAATAAAGCAAACAATCCTTGATCGCACGATACTAAAACATCAAGGAAAAGTTATAGACATAGTAAATGCCGCATATTTTTTAATCGAAAATTCCGATTATATGACAGGTCAAATTTTGACTATTGATGGCGGCAGGACAACATTTTCCTGATATATTTTATTACTTAAATTCTGGGAAACCTGATTCAATAAGCCAAACATTGCCTTCAGGAGCACGCCACCAATGTTGTTCCTGTCTTATTTTTTGTAGTGTCCCATATTCTTTATTGTAGTAACTTATTTCAGCAAGAATAACCGCATCAGTAATTTCAGGATTTATTGTTTTCTCCAATATAGAAATCCCGGTCACATTGAAATTCCTTGCACGTTCTATATCGACAACCAGTGGTTTTGCCTCCCTGCTCACATGATAATCAGCGACAGTCCTGTATTCTGCCCAACGTAATGCCTTTTCATACTTTCGCAATGTTGATTCTAGTCGCTCAACTTGTTCTTTACTTTGCATTGCTGCGCATGAACACAATGTCATACCGACCAGCAAAATAAAACTTAACCGTAATATCATTTCAATTCTCCAGAACAAGATAATTTGTTTAATGTACTTCGCCTGAATTTCGTAAATTAAATCTCATAAGTTTAGAGTGCCAGTTCTACGGTCCAAATGCTATGGCTATCTTTTTTAAATTCTTCCCATAATTCCGTATAACAATGACCATCCTCTGGATGACGTAAATTACCAGCAATTTTAGCTAATGGACATAATACAAATGAGTACGCTGTAACATCTTCACGAGGTAAATCAAAATCATTATCATGTCGTATAAGATCACCAAATAATAACAAGTCGAGATCTAATGTGCGTGATAAAAACCGCTGTTCCTGTCGCTTACGCCCGTATTGAAATTCAATTTCTCGTAATGTAGATGCTACCGTTTCTAAATTTAATGTCGTATCAAACCCAACCACAAGATTAAAAAAATTGTCTCCCTCAAACCCCAGCGGTTCACTTTCATAAACACTGGAAATTGTTAATTCGCCGAATTTTTCTTGTAATATGTGAATTCCACCACGTATATTGGTTTCGCGATCTATATTGCTTCCGATTCCAACATACACACGTGTCATGTTATTCTGTATTACCTCGTTCAATAATTACACCAACATCACGTACGCCGCGAACAGCACCTTGCTTATTCAATTGCAACCTTAACCAAGGCACTTCAAATTCGCTAAGTAATATATCTGCAATTCTTTCAGCCAGTGTTTCAACCAGTTCAAATTCACTTTCTTCGACAAAAGAGATTAATCGTTTTGCAACAGCTTTATAATTTAACGTATCTTCAATTGCATCACTCTGCGCAGCCTTTTTTATGTCTGCCCCCATCTCAATATCTAAAATAACCGTTTGCCTTGTTCTTCGTTCCCAGTCATAGATACCAATAATGGTGTCAATACGCAGATCTTTTAAATAAATAATATCCATCTCATACCTTTACGATTAATAATTATGCAATTCATACGGCACTAAACCCGATATGCCCTTGACCTGTCAAGCATGACAGATTCCAATACACATATGTTGGTAAATACACTATTGATTCTGTTCGCCTACTTACTAGGTTCAGTCGCCTCTGCCATTATTGTTTGCAAACTAATGGGGTTGGACGACCCCAGGTTACATGGCTCAAATAACCCAGGTGCCACTAACGTATTACGTTTACATGGTAAAAAAGCCGCAGCACTCACACTTGGCGGTGACGTCATAAAAGGGATAGTTCCGGTTGCTTTTGCACAAGCTTTGACTGCCCCGGATTTAGTTATCGCACTCACAGGTTTTGCTGCTTTCTGTGGTCACTTGTTTCCAGTTTATTTTAAATTCCGTGGTGGTAAAGGTGTGGCGACATTGATCGGTGTCCTGTTCGGCATGCATTGGTTGCTCGGACTAAGTTTTATTATGACCTGGATAATTATCGCTGTTTTGTTTCGATATTCGTCTTTGTCTGCACTTGTCGCGGCCACATTAACACCGGCATATACCTTTTTTGTATTGCAATCACCACTGTATGTTATTTGTAATGGTTTATTAGCCTGCATTCTCTTGTGGCGACACCGAACGAATATTCAAAATCTAATCGCGGGAACTGAAGAGAAGATTGGAAAAAATAAAACGCTGATGCAATAATCATCTAACCAAAATTATATTGGTTCCCCCAGTGGCCAACGCGGTCTGGCCTCAAACGCCAGTGGTTCTCCCTCACCATTTTTCAGCTTTATATATCCTGCGTAGGCAATCATGGCACCATTGTCAGTACAAAATTCCGGTCGTGGGTAGAAAACTTCACCATTTAACTCTTTTACAAGTTTGTCTAATCGTTGTCTTAGCTGCTTGTTGGCACTGACACCGCCGGCAGCTACTAATGTTGATAATCTTGTTTGTTCCATGGCTCTACGGCATTTGATGGCCAATGTGTCCACGACAGCATCGACAAATGCTAGTGCAATGTCAGCTTTGGTTTGTGGGTCATCACCAGCCTGCTTAAAGGTATTAACAGCATGGGTTTTCAAACCACTAAAGCTGAAATCGAGCCCGGGGCGATCAATCATTGGCCTTGGAAATTTAAATCTACCAGATTTTCCTTTTTCTGCTAGTGCAGATAATGCCGGCCCACCCGGGTAAGCCAATCCAAGTAGTTTTGCAGTTTTATCAAACGCTTCACCCGCGGCATCATCAATAGATTCTCCAAGAAGACAATAGTCCCCCGGCTGATTGACCTGTACCAATTGGGTATGTCCTCCCGAGACTAACAGTGCCAAAAATGGAAAATCAGGGGCATTATCTTCCAGCATGGGTGCCAGTAAATGGGCCTCCATGTGATGCACACCGATGGCAGGGATTCCCCAACCATACGCCAGGCTCCGGCCAACCGCCACACCGACCAACAGGGCACCCACCAAGCCTGGACCTACTGTATAGGCCACCGCATCGATATCCTGTCTCGTTGAATTTGCTTCTGATAGGACAGATTTGACCAGGGGTATTACCCTCTGAACATGGTCACGGGAGGCTAGTTCAGGAACAACACCACCGTAGTGCTCATGTATTTCCACCTGGCTGTGCAATGCATGCGCAAGCAGACCCTGATCTGAATCATAGATCGCAAGGCCTGTTTCATCACAGGAAGTTTCGATACCGAGTACACGCATAAATATTAGCTCTCACCTCAAAACTACCATTAAAACATTGCATTTATCTGCCTAGCCACTAAAATTACCGGCTTTTCGCCAATGCAATGAAAATCATTGCAAGGAAAACACACTATATGCCATCAGTAAAAGTTAGAGACAACGAGCCATTTGACATTGCCTTGAGGCGCTTCAAACGGGCCTGCGAAAAGGCCGGCTTACTCGCAGAAGTCCATCGCCGCGAATTCTATGAAAAACCGACCCAGGTAAGAAAGCGAAAAGCTGCTGCTGCTGTCAAACGGCATCAAAAAAGGACACACAGAGACCCAAACCGGCGCCCTCGCCGTTACTAGAGAATCCCTCCAGCCAAACAATGGCTAATTTAAAGCAACGTATTAACGATGACGTGAAAGCTGCAATGCGCGCAAAGGAAAAAACGCGCCTGTTGGCTTTACGTATGATAATGGCAGCATTTAAGCAAAAAGAAGTAGATGAGCGCATCGAATTGAATGACGATCAGGCCCTGGCGATCATGGATAAAATGGCAAAACAACTGCGTGATTCCATCAACCAATTTCAAAAGGCTGGCAGGACTGACCTGGTTGAAAAAGAAAATTTTGAACTCGAAATTGTTCAATCATACCTACCTACCGCGCTGACTGACGAGGAAGTTAATCAGCTCATCAAATCAGCCATCGATGAAACCGGCGCTTCCTGCATGAAGGATATGGGGAAAGTGATGGGGGTTTTAAAACCCAAGGTCCAAGGACGTACTGATATGGGTAAACTGAGTGATTTAGTCAAACAGCAACTAAGTTAACAACACGTCACTTGTCTTTAAATGTAAACCGTATTCGTAGTTCGTATCTCGTCAGCCTTATACGATATATACTCAACGGGACACACTGTACGAGTCCCGAGAGATACGAATAACTCATGGCTGGCCGAATACCGCAAAATTTCATCGATGACTTATTAACGCGTATAGATATTATTGATGTTATTGATGGTTATGTCTCGTTACGCAAGGCCGGAAAAAATCATCTGGCACGCTGTCCCTTTCATGAGGAAAAGACACCCTCGTTTACCGTAAGTCAGGATAAACAGTTTTATCATTGCTTTGGTTGCGGTGCCAATGGAACGGCCATTACTTTTTTAATGGAATATGGTGGTATGGATTTTGTTGAGGCAATTGAAGAATTGGCTTCTCGTGCAGGGTTGCAGGTCCCGCGAGAAGGCGCGGACATATCACATCAAGACAGCGGTAATGCCGAATTGTACGAACTTATGGAGATGGTTGTACGTTTTTATGGTCAGCAACTTCGTGAACACCCACAAGCCCAAAGTGCAATTGATTATCTAAAACAGCGAGGTATTTCAGGTGAGTTAGCAGCTACCTTTGAATTAGGCTTTGCGCCACCAGGATGGGATAACTTGTTACGTAACCTTGGTGGTTCAGATGCCGCGCAGCTGCGTCTGGAAAAAGCAGGGATGACATTAAAAAAAGACTCTGGTGGATACTATGATCGATTTCGTAATCGCATCATATACCCTATTCGAGATCAACGCGGCCGCACCATCGGCTTTGGTGGTCGCGTCATTGATGATAAAGAAACGCCTAAATATTTGAACTCACCGGAAACGTCGATTTTCCACAAAGGCCGTGAACTGTATGGCCTCTATCAGGCAAAACAGAAATTAAAGGATCTCAAAAAACTATATGTTGTCGAAGGTTATATGGATGTATTAGCTTTAGCACAGTATGGAATCAATAACTCAGTTGCCACATTGGGTACTGCTGTCACGCAGGAGCATTTGGAGCGTATGTTTCGAGTTTGCTCAGATTTAGTTTTCTGCTTTGATGGTGATAACGCGGGTAAAAAAGCTGCCTGGCGTGCAGTCGACATTGCATTGCCATTACTACGAGATGGGCGCCAGTGTCATTTTTTATTTTTTCCTGAAGGAGATGATCCAGATAGCTATGTACATTCACATGGACGCGATGAATTTGAAAACACAACAGCTCTCGTGCCGTTGTCTAAATTTCTGCTGGATACGTTAAAACAAAAAATTGATCTTTCAACCAGTGAGGGTCGTGCATTATTAGCTGAAAAATCGACACCCTACTTAAGTAAATTGCCAGCTAATGCTTTACGAGAACTTCTCATCAGTGAACTTGCGACACAAACCAAATTAAATGTTGATTATATAAAGGAGTTATTAAGCAATAATTATAAGAACACGCACACCAAAAAAGCCAGACCACTTGTTAACGCAACACTTAAACGCAATTCATCTAACCTGGTTAGTGAAGCTATTCGTTTTTTGTTACATCACCCTCAATTAGCGACAACTGAAAATCCACTTAAAGAGATTAACGATATTAATATGCCAGGGATAGAATTTTTGCTCGAATTATTAACTCTCATTGAACAGAAGCCAAACATTAATTGCGCTAGTATTCTGGAACATTGGCGCGATAGTAAATATGAACATCGGCTGAAAGAACTAGCTACAGCTGAAAATCTACTCTCCACTCCTGAGCAATATGAAAAGGAATTTAGGGATATCATCTGTAAAATAAAACAGTCCCAACAGCAACAGCGGCGGCGGACACAATCCCAGAATGTAGGTAGTCTGGACGAACTGCGGAGTCTGTATTCTGACAGTATCAAGACACCAAATAAGTAAATCAACCTAGCGGCAGCGCTCTAGATGTGCTACACTTGACCGTTTTAGCAACTGATCTATTTTCCAAGTAATCAACAACTTAACCTAGCAAATCTTGAGCCAACTCTAAACATGGTAGAACAAGCCGAACAAATCGAAATCAGTAAAACTGATGGGAAATCTCAGCTTAAATTACTGATAGCCAAAGGTAAGGAACAGGGGTATTTGACCTATCTCGAGGTCAACGATCACCTGCCTGATGATATTGTCGATCCAGAACAGATGGAAGATATCGTCAACATGATTAATGACATGGGCATTAAAGTTTATGAGTCCCCTCCAGATCTGGACGTCATTATGACAGACAGCACTGAAGGTCCCGACGAGGAAGCAGCGGCTGAAGCGGCAGCGGCTCTTGCCAGTGTCGAAAGTGAGTTCGGACGAACAACTGACCCGGTACGAATGTACATGAGAGAGATGGGTACTGTTGATTTGCTGACTCGTAAAGGTGAAATCAAAATTGCCAAGCGAATTGAAAAAGGGATTAGTCAGATGCTCTCGGCTCTCGCTTGCTATCCAGGCACAATTAACAGCCTGTTAGATGCTCATAAAGCGATCTTAAAGGAAGAATTAAAACTAAGCGATATTATCGTCGGCTTTACAGATACAGAAGAATATCCTGATGATGGACGTGCCCCAGCAATCACTCCAGCTGAAGCTGCCTTATCAAATAAAGAAGGTGATGAAGATGAAGAAGAACCAGAAATCACACTTGATCCGGAAGAAGTGCGTGAACACATCGTTGCAATAGAAAAAGTCAATAACAAAATGACCAAGGCAATTAAACGGCATGGTCGAGATCATAAAAAAGTTCAGGAACACCAGAATGAACTTTGTGAACGTTTTCTTGGATTGAAACTAACACCAAAATTTATTGATCACCTGACTAATAACCTCAGAAATCTTATTGGAATTATTCGATCAGCCGAGCGCAACATTATGAAATTGTGTGTCAAGGAAGCCAAAATGACACGTAAGGAATTTATAAGTAGTTTTCCTGGTAATGAGACTAACCCTAAGTGGACAAAGTCAATTGCACGTTCACAAAAACCCTATGCAAGTAAAGTCAAGGAACTACAAGATGAGATCATCAAGATTCAGGAGAAATTAGGAGAAATTTTTGATGATGATCTACGTTTGTCTGACATTAAAGAGATCAATCGTCGTATCTCGATTGGCGAGGCCAAGGCCCGTCGCGCCAAGAAAGAAATGGTCGAAGCCAACTTGCGCCTGGTTATATCAATTGCAAAGAAATATACCAACCGTGGTCTTTTATTCCTGGATTTAATTCAGGAAGGTAATATTGGTTTAATGAAAGCTGTTGATAAATTTGAATACCGTCGAGGTTACAAATTCTCCACATATGCTACCTGGTGGATACGGCAGGCAATTACTCGTTCGATTGCAGATCAAGCTCGCACAATTCGTATACCCGTACATATGATTGAGACCATTAACAAACTCAATCGTATCTCGAGGCAGATCTTGCAAGAAAAAGGTCGTGAACCCCTACCTGAAGAATTAGCAGAACGGATGGAAATGCCTGAAGATAAAGTACGTAAAGTTTTGAAAATTGCGAAGGAACCTATTTCGATGGAAACGCCGATTGGTGACGATGAAGATTCACATCTGGGGGATTTTATTGAGGACTTAAATATTCTGGCACCCAGTGACTCTGCTAGCTTTGAAGGACTGCGTCGTTCTACACGAGATGCATTGTCAGGCTTAACTCCGCGTGAAGCAAAAGTATTGCGCATGCGTTTTGGTATTGATATGAATACGGATCATACACTGGAAGAAGTTGGAAAACAGTTTGATGTTACACGTGAAAGAATTCGTCAAATTGAAGCGAAAGCATTACGTAAATTACGACATCCATCTCGGTCAGATCAGCTAAAAACATTTCTGGATTAAGTTAGCGACTCTAGCTTCCACTTGTTGACCGTTTCTTGTACCTTATTGATCCTTATTGGGCCTGTAGCTCAGTTGGTTAGAGCAGTGGACTCATAATCCATTGGTCCCAGGTTCGAGTCCTGGCGGGCCCACCA
>CAZCXC010000006.1:0-2258 GCA_964502505.1 uncultured Enterobacteriaceae bacterium | reverse complement strand
AATTCCAGCAGTACGTATAGATGCAATGGCGTCTTCTGATATATTTACATTTTTATCAATATCCATAGTCACTGACGCCAGATATCTTTCAGGTTCAAAATCTATTTTAGTTACTTTTCCAACTCTTACACCAGCAGCTTCTACATAAGCCCCTTCACGCAAACCAGATACAGAGACAAATTTTGCCTTAATCATATATCTATTTTCATTCCATAGCCCAATGTCCCCCATCTTAAGTGCGATATAAGTGATACAGATAACGCCAATTAACATAAAGAATCCACTGGCTATCTCAATTGATCTTTTATTGTTTTTCATACCATTTTCCCTAAAGGATAATTGCAGTCAGTAAAAAATCAGAACACAGGATACAGATAGATGAAAGAACAACTGCATCCGTTGTTACGCGGCTAATGCCTTCCGGGCCATAAATTTCATTTTTTTCCATAGACCGATGCAGATAAAAACCCTTTGCAGTCGCAATCCATACGATTAATAAACCAAATACTAATGATTTTACAAGTCCCATTGTAATATCAGATTGTAAAACCGTGTCATTCATCCCGCCAAAGTAAGCACCGGAGCTTACTCCGAACAATATGACACCGACGAAATAACCCCCAAATATACCAACCACAATGAAAATTGCAGTGAGAAGAGGCACGCACAACATTCCTGCAATCAATTTTGGAGCAATTAAATAACGGTAAGGATCAATTGCCATACATTCAAGGGCATCAATCTGTTGATCATCACGCATAATGCTGATTTCTGCACAAATTGCTGACCCAGCACGACCAATGATCATAAGAGCCGTAAAAACGGGACCCATCTCCCGGACTAAGGACAGTCCCACAGCAGAACCAAGCAAGCTTACCGATCCAAAACGGACGAGCGTATCATAAAACTGTAACGCAATAACCATCCCGACAAATGTGCCGGAGACAAGGATAACAAGTAGGGAACGAGCACCAATAAGGTAAATTTGTTTTACTACAGGATAAACTGCGTACGGTGGAAATAAAATTCTATAGAGGCTTGTAAATAAGAAGATTCCGTAAATACCAATTTCGCTTAGAAAGTCTGTCCATTTACTGGTTAGCGTCATTTGGTCTTGATTTAAGAGGATGAGCTGGCCGTCGTGATATTTGAACTCAATTGTTGTTTGAGTCTTTCGGCTTCTTCAATCTCTGGTTCGGTTAGTTCTTTCTTTAAAGCATCACGTCGATGTACATCCATGACGTTACCTCGTTCCGCTAAAATGCTATACCAAGCGAGCCCAAGTGGTTTGTTTTGCTCTATCCCATCACCATTAGTATAAATATTTCCCAGACTTCGTTGTGCAATCGAATAACCTTGTTCTGCAGCTTTTGTGTACCATTCTGTCGCTTGTTCTATATCTTGTTCAACACCTTCACCATAAGCATAAGCCACACCCAATTTATATTGTGCTGGCGCATAGCCAAGTTCAGCCGATTTCTTAAAGTATTGAAAAGCAATTTCATGATTTTGTACAACACCTTCACCATAGGAGTAAGCAACTCCCAGTTCATAATCACTTGACGCAGTTGCAAGCGGGGTTTCTTCTTCAATTTCTTCGTTTGTAGAAACTTGTCCCACTGTTTCAATATGGGTAACTGGTTCATCTTTTTTATCATCCGAACTGAAAAATTTACTAAAGAATCCTTGTTTTTCTTCGGTTGTGTTATCTGTATCTCCTTCACTATCTATGTTTCCATCCGGTCCTGAATCTGTTGTTACAGTGCTTACAACACGTTGCAAATTCTCCAGATTGTGTTGTGCAGCTGTGTGACCTTGTTCAGCAGCCTGCGCATACCAATTCATGGCTTCGGTATCATTTTGGCTAATACCTTCTCCCATCAGGTACATATTTCCCAGGCTATATTGAGATTCCATATTTCCTTGCTGGGCCGCGCGACGATACCATAAAAATGCTTGTGAATAATTTTGCTTGGTACCTGTGCCTGCATAATATAATTTGCCTAATTCATATTGTGCATCAGTATTACCTTTAACCGCCATGGTCTGTAATGTTTCAAATGATAAATCTGAAAATTTAGAATCAGGGTCTGTTGTTTGGTCTTCATCAAGTTGGATTTCAGTTTCAAGCGCTTCTTCTGCTTCTTTATCAACGGTAATCCCAGATTCCGTTTCAACCATTGCCTGGACAATAGGTTCACCAGGTTCATTTTCAACGAGAGTAGCTTCTTCAGCCACCACATCAGTTTGCTCTGTCA
>CAZCXC010000005.1:0-18214 GCA_964502505.1 uncultured Enterobacteriaceae bacterium | reverse complement strand
ACTATCCAGGCATTGTCGGATTCGAAAATGAAAGCAAGCACGTACCCGATTAAAATGAGCTGTATTAACATGCGGGCAGAGGCATACAGTGCGATATGACTGCCGAGTGACCATTTATAGAGTATGGCCACCACAACAAGTACGGGTATGAATGCCAGTGCCAGGCTGGCAATCGGAATAATTTGTACTGTTACATTCACTGTTAAATCAAATTTTTAATAATGAATTAAAGAATGGATATGATAATCAGAAAGTTTTTCCCTACCGTTTAAAAAATCCAGTTCTACCACAAAAGCACAACCGGCAATTTCTGCGCCTAGTTTTTCGATGAGTTCACAACTTGCCGCGGCAGTACCGCCTGTAGCGATCAGATCGTCGATTAACAACACGCGATCACCGCTATCCAGAGCATCAACATGGACTTCGAGTTCAGCTGATCCGTATTCAAGATCATAGGAAACACTTTCAACTTCGTAGGGCAATTTTCCCGGTTTACGTAAGGGAATAAAACCCACTTCTAATTCCATTGCAGCGAGACTACCAAAGATAAAGCCGCGGGCCTCCATACCTGCAACCGCCGTGAGTCTTTCATTTTTAAAAGGTGTAATTAATTCATGCACTGCAAGGCGTAACATAGCCGGATTTTTCACTAACGGCGTAATATCTTTAAATTGAATCCCCGGTTGCGGGAAGTCAGGTATATTACGGATATGAGCTGCAAGACGCTCCATGGATAGTTCTCCCTATTCATTAGTCATATATAGGGTGTGATCATAACGGTTTAAAAGGAAGGAGGGGAATTATGTGCAGCATACTCAAGCAATATGGCCCGTTAATGGGAAGAATTTTATTATCTGTCATCTTCATCATCTCAGGAATTACAAAAATTACCGGTTTTGAGGGAACGTCGGGTTATATGGCAAGCAAAGGCCTGCCGATGGTTGAAGTACTATTGGTGTTGACCATTATTATTGAACTAGGCGGTGGGTTGATGATACTGCTTGGTTGGCAGGCGCGTTGGGCGGCAACCGCTATATTTCTGTTTTTAATTCCGGTGACACTCATTTTCCATCCGTTTTGGGCATTCGAGGGCCAAGAAGGCATGCAACAATTCCATAGTTTCTTTAAAAATACCGCCATTATGGGTGGTATGGTCTACATTATGGCGTTTGGTTCGGGGCCATTCAGTATGGGTAGTGATCACTGCGCAAAAGAGGACGCATGACTCATTTTCAGACGATCTATGAAGAAGCGTTATTTCGTGAAGGTGATGAAGCAGTACTGAAAGCAAATCTCCCGGTACCTAAAAACCGGAATGAGTTATTGGCATTGGATAATTGTTTTTATCTCTCCGTTATGTCTCGTCGCATCTTTCGTGCGGGACTTAAGCACAGTATGGTTGATGCAAAATGGCCTGCTTTTGAAGAAGTCTTTCATGGATTTGATGTTGAACGCGTGAGGATGATGAGTGATGAAGCACTTGAAGCATTACTTCAGGATAAACGTATCATTCGTCATTGGGGCAAGATTAAGTCGGTTAGGGCAAATGCACAGACGATTTATGAATTGTGCAATGAGCATGAGAGTGTAGGTAATTATCTGGCAACTTGGCCCACTGAACAGATTGTTACACTCTGGGATGATCTTAAAAATCGTTTTACGCAATTGGGTGGTAATTCTGGACCCTATTTCTTACGTATGTCAGGCAAGGACACCTTCCTGCTAACGCCATTTGTTGTGAGAGCATTAATAAAATGGAATGCGATTGAAGCAGAACCTAAAGCTAAGAAAGCAAAACAAAGAGTTCAGGATATATTTAATCAATGGAGCGAGGAAGGTGAGCGGCCTTTGTGTCAGATTAGTATGATCTTGGCACTATCGGTTGATTAATTGTATTAAATATAAAATGAGATTATATCATCCGATGCTAAACTACCCGTATAACGCATAAATATGCTTCTCAGACGTTGAAATCAGCTTAGATTTGCTATGCTTTATATAAGCTTCGGAAATTAAATTAATCGTGAATTTTAAAAATGGTTCGATTGGATTAATTATGGGTCTATTTGCCACATATGTGCTTGCCGACGAAAGTTTTGACGAGCAACGACGCAATATGGTGAAAGAGATTGCAGATACGGTGCAATTTACCAGTTCGTATATCGGTAAATCAGTATTGAATGCAAGGGTCATGGCGACTATGGCAAAAGTCCCGCGGCATGAGTTTGTACCGGAACAAGTTAAAGATCATGCTTATATCAACAGGCCGTTACCTATTGGTGAAGGGCAAACAATATCTCAGCCATATATTGTCGCCCTGATGACAGATTTGGCAGATGTTAATAAAGATTCAATCGTTCTTGAAGTTGGGACAGGTTCGGGCTATCAAGCAGCTATCTTGGCAGAACTTGTAGCACATGTTTATACAATAGAAATAGTTGAAAAATTGGGTAAACAAGCTGCCGAAGATTTGGAAAGATTAAATTACAAAAATGTAACCGTAAAAATTGGTGATGGTTACAATGGCTGGCCTGAGCATGCCCCATTCGATGCTATTCTGGTCACTGCCGCACCTGAACAGATTCCAGAACCGCTCATTGAGCAATTAAAACCAGGGGGTAAGCTGGTTATACCAGTCGGGCGTCAGTCAATGTCTCAATCTTTACTTGTCATTGAAAAAAAACTAGATGGTAAAATTGAGAAACATGATGTTTTACCCGTGGGTTTTGTGCCGCTGACTCGAGATAATTAAAAAGGATAGATCAACCGACTCAGTGTTTAGCCCGAACTGTAATATCTTTTGAATTATCTTTTTCAGATTTTTGATTAAGTTCTAAAGGCTCATGTTTTTTTACAAGCTGCGTCAATTTTGATAACCAACCTGAACCTGTTTCTTCTGCAGCGAAGGCGAGTTCGGATAACGTGATATAGTCAGTTTTACCAGTACCCAAGATAGGAAAATCTTCAGTCATGATTATTTTTTTGGGGATATGTAGCTCACCAATTTTATTTGATCGTGTATATTCCTGAAATTGTTTCCTCTCCGCTGCTTTATTGTTGGTAATTAATATAATTTTTTCACCTTTTTTATCATCTAGGAGGTTTACAGCGGCATGCGTAAAATCAGGCCAGACTTGCATTGCTATTTCTTCGACTGCTGTCAGAGATACCATCTCACCACCAATCTTGGCAAATCGTTTGGCACGGCCAAGTATCGTAATAAAACCATTTGAATCTATGGATGCAATATCACCGGTATCATACCAGCCCAGACCTCTTTCAGTTGCTGGAGCTTGAATATTTTCACTCTGGCCATGTAACAAATATCCGAGCATGATATTTGGACCTTTTACAACTAAGCGGCCACCATCTTCTATGCCCTCTATTGGTTGAATGTAACATTCAATTTCTGACATTAGCCGCCCTGCCGCACCAATTTTGCTTTGCATTGGTGTGTTAACCGAAATAACAGGACTGGTTTCTGTTACGCCATAACCTTGCAAGATGCGTATACCAAATTTTTCCATCCACAGTTGTAACGTATCATCACGTAATTTTTCAGCACCGGCAACAACATAACGTAGGGAATAAAAATCATAGGAATGGGCATGACGTGCATAGCCTTTGAAAAAGGTATTCGTCCCAAATAAAATGGTTGCACCAAGCTCATAAATTAATTCAGGTATGATCCTGTAATGTAGGGGAGTTGGATAAAGAAAAATTTTGCTGCCACCCAATAGCGGCATCAAGCATCCTGCATTTAATCCAAAGGAGTGAAATAAGGGAAGGCAACTAAATATTATATCTGTAGGCTGAAAATCTACATGGCAACTGACTTGGGCATAATTAGATAATAAATTACTGTGTGACAACACAACACCTTTAGGCACGCCTTCAGAGCCTGATGTGAATAAGATCACTGCAGGTTTATCCGGATCTATTTTTCCAATACTGCTGTGGTAATGACGATAAGCAAAATGACTTCTAAAAAGGCCAAGAATTTTATCTAACATAGATATGCGGTTTGTTAAATCTTCTAGATAAATAAGGTTTGTTTGCTGTTCAAGCTCATCAGCAAGTACTTGTAAATTGGTGATTTCAATAAATCGTCTGGATGTGTATACCGTTTTGATTTGTCCTGTTTCACAAGCTGATAAAATGGCCTGTGTCCCAGCGGTAAAATTAAGCATTGCTGGTACGCGGCCAAGGTATTGCAATGCCATGAATGAAATTACTGTGCCGACAACATTGGGCATTAATAGCCCAACGTGCTCCCCTGCAACAGAGTCATTATGAATTACCCCAGCAAGGATTATGGAGCGTGTGATAAGTTGCTTGTACGTGAGTGATTCTCTATTAAAATCTTCAACAATAGTAAGATCTTTTCCGTAACGGTCTGCAGCTTTCAATACTGCGTTGAAGATTGAAGTACGATAATTAAAGGAGCAATAGGTTAATTTATACATCAAATCTTGCATCTGTAGGGCAACAGCTTTTCGACGCTCATGTCCTTGTATTTCAGAGGTGACTGTGATTTTTTTCGGAGGTAATATGGTCAATTTGATGCGTGGGAACCAGATTACTCGACCACGTCCTTTCATATAGGAAAAATAACTGAATTGTGCACCATCAATTGCAATGGGCAATATCATTGCATTAGATTTATCTGCAATTAATCCGGGACCTTCATAAATTTTCATCAGTGATCCGGTTTTGGTAATACGTCCCTCTGGGAAAATTACTGCCTTACGATCTTGTTTTAAAAATTTAATCATGGATTTCACAGACAGAGGATTTGTTGGATCCATAATGAAAAGGTCAGCAAACATATAATAAAAACGAAACGATTTTTTTGCGGCAATATTTGTATTAATAGCGAAAGTAGGTGTTTCTGGTAGCCAGGCATAAAGCAATAGGCTATCTAGCAATGAAGTGTGATTTGCAATAATTAGTACTCTATCGCCTGCTTCGTTGAAATGTTCTAACCCTTCGACTTCAACACTATAAAGAAGCCGGAGCAAACCCCGTACCAGGAACTTGATAAGTCTAGTCATCAAGCTATTTTACGTATTATCGTTTTGCTGTGCGAATTAATCTGGTATTTATACCATTCTACAGCGGGTGCTAGACAGATTATTTAATGGTCAGGAGAGTGTTTATTTTGAAAAAACGAGTAGTTTATACATCAGTTGGTGGCTTGCCCACGTAAATATCCAGGTTTTGTCCTGGTCGGAGAATGCTTCTCTTTTTCAGGCTATTCCATTTCTGTAACTGTCTGATAGAAACACCATAGCGTTTTGAAATCAACCAGAGTGAATCACCTTCTTTAATAGTATAATTGACATGCTGTTGGTTACCTGATGATACAGGATGTGCTGCTACTGCTACGACTTCTTGCTTTGTTTTTTGTGGCTGTTTGACCCACACCGTAAGTTTTTTCCCGGGTCTCAAAATGCTACGAGATGATATTCCATTCCAGGTAGAAAGTTGTTTGACGCTAATCCCGTAATGGCGACCAATATCCCACAGTGTGTCACCACGTTTTACTGTATAAATATATCGTTCTCCACCTTCAGTACGTTTCAATCCTTTAAAGCGACGAGAGTCAAGACTTAGTGTGTAATGTTTGGATGATTTTGATGCGACCGGAATGAGTAATGAACGATCTGCGCGTATCGTATGTCCTTTTAAGTGGTTAACCTGCTTGAGTGTTGATACATCTGTGTCATATCTCGAGGCAATACCACCGAGTGTTTCACCTTTATTAATTTTATGTTGTTGCCATTTAATGCGCTGCTCATCTGGTAATTGACTTAGGTTCTGTTTAAGTAATTCCATTTTATCGAGCGGGACAAGTAGTCGATGTGGTCCATTTGGATCAGTTGCCCAGCGATTAAATGCGGGGTTTAAAATATAAATTTCATCCATTGTCAGATTTGCAAGTTCAGCTGCTGTCGCAAGATCGATCTGAGTGCCAATATTAGCTTGTGCAAAATAAGGTTTGTTAGGGATTGTGTTCAAGCTGATATTATACTTTTTCGGGTTTGCTACAATCTCTGCAACAGCAATGAGACTCGGAACATAGCCTCTTGTTTCACGAGGCAATTTTAATGACCAGAAATCGATTGCTTTACCTGCTTTTTTATTTCTAGTAATAGCCCTGCCAACACGACGTTCTCCAGTATTGTAGGCCGCGAGCGCCAATAACCAATCACCGTTGAATTCTCTATGTAGTTTTTGTAAATAATTAAGTGCCGCATCCGTGGCCGCGATAATGTCACGCCGACCGTCATACCACCAATTTTGTTTTAAACCATATAGTTTGCCGGTGCTGGGAATAAATTGCCATATTCCGGATGCACGGCTGGGTGAATAGGCAAATGGATGGTAAGCACTCTCTACAATAGGTAAAAGGGCCAAATCTGGTGGCATATTACGTTTATCTATTTCATCAAGGATGTAATGGATATAGGGTTGGGCACGCTCTACGACGCGATCCAGATAATCTTGATTGCGTGCATACCAGGCAATCCTTTCTTGTGTTGATTTTTTTGATAAATCACGTGTCAGTACAAGGTTTTGCCGTATTCGCTGCCACACATCGGTGGCTTGTGCCTGGGCCAAGTCAGTATTTTCTTGCCCACTATTTTTTGATGTGGCTTGCTCTATATCTGTGTCATGAATTGATGAATCTATTTCTGGGGATATTTCAGATGTATCTGAAGCCACATCTGTTTGCTCACGAGTATTCGTGGAGTTACAAGCGCCAATGCACAACAAAATGATTAAATGTAGAAAAATACGGGTATTGAGCATTTCGCAATGCTAGGGATCTGGATCAGGCAGGTCAAGTAAAATGGTAAAAAATGGGTGTAATTAAATAAAAAATCACTCAATTACATGAATATAATAGAGCAAGACAAATATTCGAGTGTATGTGACATATAAAGTATGACTGGAGATGACTATTATATAGCTGACGATGTATTACAGCATCGACAGCAGTTGCAGCAGTGGTTCCAAAGTGATCTGGGACAGGAACTATTGCAAATGGAACAACAAAAAATTGCAAGAATATTACCTGATCTGTTTGGTTATCATATTCTACAGTTGGGCTATCTTGAACAAAATCATCTACTGGCGAGTAGTCGTATCAGCCACAAATTAATTTCAAGCTTAGTTGTAGATGGAAATACCATTGAAAACGCAAACCTTGTATGTAGTAATCACGCTATTCCTATTGTCTCTGATAGCATGGATGTCGTGGTACTACCACATCTTCTTGAGTTTGAATCCAATCCACATCAGTTGCTACGCGAGACTGAACGTGTACTGATCGGTGAAGGGCATGTACTTATACTTGGATTTAATCCGCTAAGTTTATGGGGAATGAAACGATTGTTTTTAGCCTGGAGAAATAAACCGCCATGGTGTGGACACTATATAGGATTAACGAGACTTAAAGACTGGTTAAAATTACTCGGATTTGAGATAACAATGGTAGAACGATTTTATTTTCGACCACCTATTCAAAGTTTAAAAATAATGCGAAGATTAAAAATCTTTGAGCAATTAGGACATTATTGTTGGCCTTTTTTTGGAGGTGTTTATCTATTGGTAGCAAAGAAAAGAGTTGTTCCAGTTACACCCGTAAAAATGCTATGGCAAAAACGGCGGCGCTTGATCGCATCAGGCGCTGCTGAACCTAGTACAAGGACTATTGGAAACTAATGAATACAGTCAACGAAATTCAAATTTATACTGACGGTGCTTGCAGAGGAAACCCTGGGCCGGGAGGCTGGGGTGTTTTACTACGTTACAATGATAACGAAAAAGAATTATTTGGTGCAGTAGTTGACACGACTAATAACCGTATGGAACTGATGGCAGCTATTATGGGATTAGAAACACTAAATGAAATAAATGAGTTAACATCGCCGTATAAAGTTTTAATAACCACTGATTCAAAGTATGTGAAAGACGGTATTACAGAATGGTTGGCGAACTGGAAACAGCGCGGATGGAAGACAGCAGCAAAAAAACCGGTAAAGAACGAGGATTTATGGCGACGTCTGGATGCTGTCGCAAAAATTCATCAAGTATCCTGGGAATGGGTAAAAGGGCACAGTGGTCATAGGGAAAATGAAATTGTAGATGCCCTTGCTAACCGTGGCATTGATGAAATGTTGGCAAATAATTAAATCAAAACAGGTTAATTACAACTCACAATGCGTCAGATTGTTCTTGATACAGAAACAACTGGATTAGAACCTAAACAAGGTCACCGAATTATAGAAATCGGTTGCGTTGAAATTAATAATCGGCGAAAAACAGATCGACATTACCATCAGTATTTAAACCCTGAAAGAGACATTGAAGATGGTGCCTACGATGTGCACGGTATCAGTGATGAATTTCTTGCAGATAAACCCCGGTTTGCAGATATAGCCCAAGAATTTATTAATTTTATCAGAGACAGTGAATTGATAATTCATAACGCGCCGTTTGATGTTGGCTTCATTAATGCAGAGCTGAATAAATTGGGAAAACAGTGGGGGATGGTGACAGATTATTGTACAGTGGTTGATACATTAGTCATGGCGAGAGAAATGCACCCTGGACAGAAAAATAACCTGGATGCTTTGTGTCAGCGTTATGAAATTGATAATTCACAACGTAAATTACATGGCGCGTTATTGGATGCGCAGATTTTATTAGATGTTTATCTTGTAATGACGGGTGGTCAAACTGATTTATTATTCGATAGTGAAATATTTTCCCGGAATGCTTCAGGGTTAAAACCAAGGCAACTTGATCCCAACAGGCCATGCTTAAGGATCATACAACCAACAAATGAAGAATTAGAGGCACATCAAAATAAACTGGAAGTGATTGAGAAAAAAAGTGATGAAAAATGCCTTTGGACGAAACTAGAAAAGCAAACCTAGTGGAGACTTGGTATATAAACCAAGTCTTTACTGGACAGGTTAATTAGTTTTCTACTACTTCTCTCAACATCGTTTGCAACTCACCTTTTTGAAAGAGTTCAAGAACGATATCGCACCCACCAATCAGTTCGCCGTTCAAAAACACTTGAGGAAAGGTTGGCCAGTTAGAGAAAGCGGGCAGGTTGGCACGAATCTCAGGTTCTGCCAATATATCAACGTAGGCGAATTCAGCATTGCATGCCTTGAGTGCTTCTACTGTGCGCATGGAAAACCCGCACTGTGGAAAATCAGGCGTTCCTTTCATAAACAGCACGATTGAGTTTTCATCTACAGTGCTTTTAATCTTCTCCATCACGTCCATCGTTTATTTAACCTCAAATGAAATTCTAATAGCATCAATTATACACCTTAAATTACTGTGCATACTATTCTGTCAATGAGCGGTTCTCCAGTCACCGCCGCCAGCAGACATAATCACCCGCCTGTTAGTCAAATTGATTGACGATGTCTGACGTGGCATATGCCATATTGCCCAAGAAAAGTCCAAACCATCTGCTATGTTAGGAGAGAATGCAAAACGCATTAAATTTTCGCCTATTTCGTCGCAGATCCCCTTGATACGATGCGTCAACTAAGGTCAGTTCGATAGCATCCATACCGTCATTATAGGGTTATTTTCCATGGTGGGGATGAAAGCCGGGGTTGACCAAAGTATAATCAGCCATTATCCATCTTAGGCTATTTGTGAAACCAATATATTAACTGGGGGTATATAACATGAATCCACTCAAGTCAGTTCATGGCACCATTGCGCTGGGTTTTATTACAGCTGTAGTTATCGCATTACTCGTGGGTGAAACCTCGTTTAACGTTGTTTCCTTTACTGTATGGTTGCATGTCTTTTTTGGCATAATCTGGATAGGGCTCCTATATTACTTTAATTTTGTTCAAGTCCCCGCAGTGGGCGCTGCTTTGGCGGACACTGATGGGCCTGGGCCAGCTGCTATTAATAAGTATGTTGCACCCCGCGCCTTATGGTGGTTTCGGTGGGGAGCATTATTGACCTGGCTGTCTGGTGCTGCAGCGCTGGAAATAATAGGGGTGGGTTTAATGAACGCATTTACATTAAAAAGCGGAGCTATGATCATTGGTATAGGTGCTTGGTTAGGTACCATCATGCTGTTTAATGTGTGGGCATTGATATGGCCTAATCAAAAGAAAATTTTGGGCATGGTTGAAGCGTCTGCAGATGAAATTGCAAAATCAAAGACGATTGCCTTAATGGCATCCCGTACCAATACGTTCCTGTCTATTCCAATGATAATGTGTATGGTAGGTCATGGGCATGCTGGGTTACCTTTATAACGGATAAATATTTTTAGTATATTATTTTGAGCCCGGCTTTTAGGCCGGGCTTGTCATTTAAGGCAACTTAAGCAATTTAAAAATAATAGGTACTGCATAGCATTTTGGATTTATTTCATGAGTGATAAATTAATGGCGAGCTATCAACAATTACCGGTTGCCTTTGATAAAGGCGAGGGAGCGTGGCTAACCGATCAAAATAACATCCGCTATCTGGATGCCTTGAGTGGTCTTGCAGTTTGTGGATTAGGCCATGCGCATCCCATCATAGAGCAAGCTATTGCCGAACAAGCGGGCAAGCTTTTGCACACATCGAATCTTTATCATATCCCATTGCAACAGGAGCTTGCTGACCGATTAACTGCACTTGCCAATATGGACAAGGTTTTTTTCTGCAATTCAGGAGCAGAGGCCAATGAAGCGGCCATAAAAATTGCACGTCTTTATGCGCATAAAAAAGATATTACCCATCCTGTCATTTTAGTCACTGAAAATAGTTTTCATGGACGTACATTGGCAACACTCAGTGCAACAGGAAACAGCAAAGTACACGCAGGATATGAACCATTGGTGCCAGGTTTTTTACATGTGCCTTATAACAATATTGATGCCATACAACATGCAGTTACAAAAGATAAAAATATTATTGCAGTTATGTTAGAACCCATATTGGGAGAGGGTGGCATTGTCGTTCCGGATGAAGGGTTTCTACGTAACGTGTGGGCAATATGTGATGAACATGAAATATTTTTAATCCTGGATGAAATCCAGACGGGCTTATGTCGCACCGGAAAATGGTTCGCTTGTCAGCATGAAGATATATTACCGGATGTCATGACACTTGCAAAATCTTTGGGTAATGGTGTGCCCATCGGTGCATGCCTGGCCCGTGGTGTAGCCGCTGAATTGATTCAACCTGGAAGTCATGGGTCAACGTTTGGCGGTAACCCCTTAGCCTCACGCGCAGCTTTAGCCGTACTCGATGTACTAGCAAATAATAATTTGATGGATCGTGCAGCAAAACTAGGTGCTGAGATGTTAGCTGGTTTCAAAGATGCATTGACGAGTGTTAATGGCGTAATGTCAATTCGTGGCAAAGGTTTGATGTTCGGTATAGAACTGGATAGGGACTGTTCTGAATTAGAGAAAATTGCACTTTCAGAAAATTTATTGATAAACGTGACAGCAGGCAATGTTGTACGTTTGTTACCGCCACTGATTGTAAGTGATCAAGAAGCAAAGCAGATTATAGAAACAGTCAGCCGGATTATAAAAGAGTTTCTACATTAGGCCGCTGGCATGAAATTACGTCACTTTCTTCGACTATCAGATTTTAATTCAGATGAACTGGAATTAGTTATTCAGCGTGCCATCGAAGGCAAGAAACTATTACAAGAAGGTAATATCCAGCAAACCTTAAAAGGCAAAGTGTTGGCCATGATCTTTGAAAAGTCATCTACACGCACACGGGTTTCATTTGAAACAGCAATGGCACAATCAGGCGGACACGCAATATTTTTGGCACCTGAGGGGACACAGTTAGGGCGTGGGGAACCCACTGAGGATACTGCACGGGTACTATCTGAAATGGTAGATTGCATCATGATACGTACATTTGAGCATGAAAAATTAGAACGCTTTGCTGAATATGCGCGAGTACCAGTGATTAATGGATTATCAGATTCGTACCATCCTTGTCAGGTGTTAGCCGACATGCAAACCTACCATGAACATCGTGGCTCAATACAGGGGAAAGCAGTTGCTTGGTTGGGTGACGGCAACAATATGTGTCATTCGTATATTAATGCAGCAAGCCTGTTTGATTTTCAGCTTAACATTGCCTGTCCAGGTGAATATCAGCCTGATAAGGAAATTTTAGATAGTGCTAATGGCCATATTAATTTAGGTATAGATCCAGGACAGGCAGTAACAAAAGCTGATTTAGTGGTGACTGATGTCTGGGCCAGCATGGGACAAGAGCAAGAAATTGAAGAACGACGGAAAATATTTAAACAGTACCAGGTCAACTCTGACTTAATGGCTATGGCGAATAAAGATGCATTGTTTATGCACTGTTTGCCGGCACATCGTGGTGATGAAGTGACAGCAGAAGTAATTGATGGACCACAAAGTGTCGTTTGGGATGAAGCAGGTAACCGGCTGCATGCGCAGAAGGCACTACTTGAATTTTTATTAAAGGGCAACCTCTAAAAATGCACTTTTCCGCGATAGTGGCGTCAGCCCCGTACTCGAATCCTCATGTATTATTTATATACTCCGGTTCTCGGCTTTGGCCTCCTGCGTCGTTCTACCTCCTGCATCCATGCAGTCGTGTGTGCGGTATTCTGATGCACATGGAAGTGCGAATGCCGCGAAGACATGGATGTCTAAGAGCGGCCTTGTACTCACGAAAAATTACTATTTTTAGAGGTGCCTTAAAGTAATTACTAAATACGAAGCAAGACATGCATTTTTTACTCAGTAATGATGATGGTTATTTGGCTAAAGGCATTGAGATTTTAGCAGAGGAATTATCACACATTGGCAAAGTAACAGTTGTAGCGCCCGATCGTAATCGTAGTGGTGCGAGTAACTCACTTACCCTGGATACTCCGTTAAGAACGCAGACGGCTGAAAATGGTTTTATCTTCGTCGATGGCACACCTACCGATTGTGTACATCTTGCCATCACTGGTTTATTAAAAACAGAACCGGATATGGTGATTAGCGGAATTAATGCCGGAGCAAATATGGGTGATGATGTGTTGTATTCGGGTACGGTGGCCGCCGCAATGGAAGCACGGTTTTTGGGTTGCCCGGCCATAGCCGTTTCGCTCGCAGGTGAGAACCCAACTCATTTTGATACAGCAGTTCATGTGGTATTGAAGTTAATTGACTCTTTAACATCTTTCGCATTAGCCCCTGAGTTATTGTTGAATGTGAATGTCCCCAATGTCCCTATAAGTGAAGTCGGTAATTTTGAAATTACCCGGCTTGGGCAACGACATAAATCTGAACCTGTCATGAAGACTCAAGATCCCAGAGGTCAACCCATTTATTGGGTTGGGCCGGTTGGTCAAGAACAGGATTCGGGTCCAGGGACTGATTTTTTTGCACTGAAAAATAAAAATATTTCTATAACACCTTTGCATGTAGATTTAACCCATTACCGATTGTTTGACGAATTAACTCAATGGGCGGGAGAGTTATCCAGAGATGAAGCCTGAGCTACAGGGTATAGGCATGACCTCGCAACGAACGCGAGATCGACTGATAACAAAATTGAGGGAAATGGGTATTCAATCAGAGGAAGTACTTAATGTCATCAAGAATACGCCTCGGCATATTTTTGTTGATGAGGCACTCGCCAGTAGGGCATACGAAAATACAGCCTTGCCAATTGGATACAATCAGACTATTTCACAGCCATATATTGTTGCCAGAATGGTTGAGGCTTTACTAGAGAAAGGACCATTAAAGAATGTACTGGAAGTGGGGACTGGATGTGGTTATCAAACGGCTGTGCTGGCGCAAATGGTAGGTCAAGTTTCCAGTATTGAGCGTATAGATGATTTACTCAACAAAGCACGGGAACGGATGTATGAGCTCAAATTTCGCAATGTTCGCTTATTACATGGTGATGGGAGTCGGGGCTGGACACAATATGCACCCTTTGATGGGATTATTGTTTCAGCAGCACCAATAGGCGTACCGGATACTTTATTACAGCAGTTATCACCCGATGGTGGTCGTTTGATTATCCCGGTAGGTAATTCTCAGCAACAGGTTTTGTTATTGATCACTCGAGAAGCAGAGGAGTATCAGCATGAGCAGCTGGACATGGTGAGTTTTGTGCCAATGATAGAAGGTATTGGTTAGCATGTTGTTCAAAGATAATGTCCATGTTTTAGCATGGATGTTTTGCCCTATCTTTTTTGTTGCGTGTACTACAATTCGAGAGGCACCCGTATCAAGCCGTGGGGAAGAAGTTAAATCTGCACACAAAGTACAAGTTCGCGATGCGATACCAGAAGAGAAAGCAGTTAAAATAACACCTGATTATCACGTTGTTGAAAAAGGCGATACACTCTACTCAATTGCGTGGAACTATGGTTTTGATTATCGTGATATTGCGATCTGGAATAATATAAAAGCTCCCTTTGTAATTTATCCTGGCCAACAGCTGAAATTACAAATATCACAGCTAAGCAGAAAAAAATCCCTCACCCCAGGACCTATTATCAGAAAGGAAGCTGTAACAAAACTGGAAACAAAACCGGCTATAAAACAGGGAAAGGGTGTGATTGAAAAACAGCCCTCTGTTAAAAAAACACCAACCATTCAGCAATCAGAACCACTTCCAGCCGGAAAGATACACTGGTCGTGGCCAGTTCGTGGGAAACTGGTGAAAACAAATACACCAATAGCAAAGAAAGGAATCGATATTGCGGGTAAATTGGGACAAAGAGTGAATGCAGCTGCAATAGGTGATGTTGTGTATAGCGGAAGTGGACTTCTGGGTTATGGAAAGCTTATCATCATAAAACATAATGATATTTTTTTGAGTGCCTACGCGCACAATAATAAACTACTGGTCAAGGAAGGAGACCGCGTTAAAAAAGGGCAACAGGTTGCACTTATGGGGCAGACAACAGATGGCCGTATGTTATTGCATTTCGAGATACGTAAAAATGGCAAGCCAATTGATCCATTGAAACATTTACCGGCTCTTTAGTTTCACCACTTTTGACAACAGCTAAACGTAATGCCGAAACAGAAAAAATCAGGCGCTGACAAACAGGAGCACGATTACACAAAAGCAGAAGCTTCCGATGTGGATGTTATCGATGTGCCAGACGGTAAAATACTGAAAAAGGAAGATGAAAAACCAGAAATAAATGTTGAGAAAAAAGAGCCTGGTTCAGGCACAATTACTCAGGGTGATCTTGATGCTACCAGGATATATCTTAGCGAAATTGGATTTTCACCATTACTTACTGCCGAGGAAGAAGTTTATTTTTCGCGCAAATCACTCAAAGGTGATGAAGCTGCACGTAAGCGTATGATCGAAAGTAATTTGCGCTTGGTGGTCAAAATTGCCAGACGTTATATGAACAGAGGTCTGGCGCTTCTCGATCTGATTGAAGAAGGTAATTTAGGGTTAATCCGGGCCGTAGAAAAATTTGATCCGGAAAAGGGATTTCGTTTTTCTACCTATGCGACCTGGTGGATCAGACAGACCGTTGAGCGGGCATTAATGAACCAAACACGTACTGTTCGCTTACCGATCCATGTCGTCAAAGAAATTAATATATATCTTCGTGCCGCACGAAAATTGTCTCAGACATTAGATCGTGAACCCAGTTCTGAAGATGTGGCAAAAATGCTGGATAAGCCAATTGAAGATGTTAAGCGAATGTTGGGCTTGAACGAGAGAATCACTTCAGTCGATATGCCGACAGGTCATGATTCTGATAAATCATTGCTTGATACCATTCCGGATGAACAAAACATTGATCCATCACTATTACTGCAGAATAGTGATGTGCAAAGACATATAGACACATGGTTATCGCAACTAACAGATAAACAATGTGCTGTCGTTGAAAGTCGCTTTGGTTTACATGGGCGGGAAGTAGCCACATTAGAAGAAATTGGTAATGAATTAGGTGTGACCAGAGAAAGAGTCAGGCAAATTCAGATCGAAGCGATAAGACGATTAAGAAAAATACTGGAAAGAGAGGGATTTTCGCTCGATAATTTGTTTGTAGAAAACTAAACTTGTTTAGTTTTCAATTAGTATGAGTCCGGCTGCTATTTTACGTCCTTCATTCATCAATAAGTTGTAACAGCGGCAAGCGGCACCTGTATCCATGATTTCCAAACCGATATTCATCTCGAATATTGGTAAAAGTAACTCCTGGGAGGGGAAAATAGAGTGTTGTCCTGTACCAATAAGAATAATTTCAGGTTTAAGAGAAGTGATTTGCGAAAGATGCTGCAACGCAATGTCAGAGCAGCTTTTTGGTGCCCAATTAGTAATTAATTGGGATGGTGTCACAATCAAGCTGGATGTGTAAGATTTACCCTTAATAGTGATTAATCCTTTTTCATAAGAATCAATTCGATTATTTGATTGTTCGGTAAGATCGAGTTCTATTTTCACTAAATTATTAAACCGATAAAGTCAGTCAATTGTAATTGAGCATTCTAATGCCTACTGCGAATAAGAGGAGAATTAAATTGAAAATCATACTATTAGGACCGCCTGGAGCAGGTAAAGGGACGCAAGCTAACTATATAAAAGATGAATTTGGCATTCCACAGATATCAACGGGCGATATGTTACGTGCTGCTGTGAGTGCAGGTACGCCACTAGGTTTAGAAGCAAAAAATGTAATGGATGCGGGTGAATTGGTCTCTGATGAACTGATTCTTGACTTGGTTAAAGAGCGAATTACAGAAGATGATTGTAAAAAAGGGTATTTATTTGATGGATTTCCAAGAACAATTGCTCAAGCTGAAGGGATGAGAGAAGCAGGAATTAGTGTTGAATATATTGTGGAGTTACAACTCGATGATGAAGAGGTTATAAAACGTATGAGTGGACGCAGAATTCATCCTACATCTGGACGTACGTATCATATTTTATTTAATCCGCCGAAAGTAGAAAATGTAGATGACATAACCGGCGAAGCACTTGTTCAACGCGAAGACGATAAAGAGGAAACTGTGAGAAAGCGGCTCCAGGTATACCATAGGCAGACATCGCTATTGATAGAATATTATTCACAAGGTGCAGCGAATAAAGTTGAAAGTGCGCCTGTTTATTTGCAAATTAATGGGTTTGGTGAAGTGCAGGAAGTAAAAGAAACAATCTTGAATGCACTCTCAAGTAACTAATTTATTCTCTTTAATCAGTGAAAATGAATTTTGAAACATGAAATATGTTGCTATAAAGACACAACATCTAGATCTTTTTATTTACATTTGAGTAAACTAATTTCGTTTATGTTTTAATTTTTTTTAAAAAAAGTAGATAAATATAAAAACATTACTATAATAGTCTGCGATGTTGTAATTTGTATTGTATATAGATGTTGTATTTGTATTGTTTATATATGTATTTGTTTTACAAATAGAGCTGTTTAAATCCATATAAGATTCTAGGGGAGTCTAATATTATGGCAAAGAAGACTGCAAAGAGAAGAAGTGCGAAAAAGAAGGTAACTAAGAGAAAGGCTAAGAAGAAGGTAGCAAAGCGCAAGGCTAAGAAGAAGGTAGCAAAGCGCAAGGCTAAGAAGAAAGCCAAGAGAAAGGCTAAGAAGAAAACGACTAAGAGAAAGGCCAAGAAAAAAGCTAAAAGGAAGGCCAAGAAAAAAGCTAAAAGGAAGGTAGCTAAGAAAAAGGCCAAAAAGAAGGCTAGAAGGCGTACCAAAAAAAAATAAATCCTCGTCTTTGACCCCGGCTCAGCGAGATAAGCAGCATAGAGTTGCGGCCAGGGCTAAAATTAATGCGAGGAGAGAGCAGAGACGTAAAATAGCTAGATTATTGGCTAAAAAGGCAGGTTTATAAAATTACTGTATGCGTCGGTATTTTAGGCTCTCTAGATTCGAAGGCCCCATGATCATGGGGCCTTTTTTTGTAGTTCGTACTGGTGATGTGCTCAACGACAATTATTGAATCATTTTAATATTTTTTCTCCAAATAGCACGTAGTACGCCCTTTGGATCAATACCAAAATGTTTATAAAAATTACGATCTTCAACAGCGATTAGTGCATCAATCAGAAGCGGGGGGACATCCTCATAGGCCAGTAGCACGCGATCTTCATTATGCTCTGGATATATCTTGCTGATAAGTTGTGGATCTAGCCGAATAATTGATAATGACTCCGAACC
>CAZCXC010000004.1:0-6683 GCA_964502505.1 uncultured Enterobacteriaceae bacterium | reverse complement strand
TCCATTAGTCGCAGGATATGTATTAAGTGATGATGCCAATGAAGCATTTAATGATATCGACTATGCATTATTGGTTGGCGCAAAACCACGAGGACCGGGGATGGAACGTAGTGATTTATTGGAAGCCAATGGCGGCATCTTTAAAGTGCAGGGCAAGGCATTAAATGATAAAGCCAGCAGGGATGTGCGAATTGTTGTTGTTGGTAACCCTGCGAATACAAATGCACACACAGCGATGTTATGTGCACCGGATTTAAATCCGAAGAATTTTTCAGCGATGACACGCCTTGATCATAACCGTGCCCTGGCACAGTTAGCCGCAAAAACAAATTCACAAGTAAGCGATATCAAAAAGATGACGATCTGGGGTAATCATTCAACAACACAATATCCTGATATCCGGTTTACCACTATTGCAGGTGAGCCTGCAAAAGATAAGGTTGATCATGAATGGTATGCAAATGAATATATTCCTAGAGTCGCAAAACGAGGTGCAGAGATTATTGAAGCACGTGGTGCATCAAGTGCGGCATCTGCTGCAAATGGTGCGATTGATCATATTCATGATTGGGTATTAGGCACGCCTGCGGATGACTGGGTGAGTATGGCCGTTCCTAGTGATGGTAGTTATGACATTCCGGAAGGATTGATGTATTCGTTTCCTGTTACCTGCAAAGATGGTGAATATGAAATTGTGCAGGGACTGGAAATTGATGATTTTAGTCGTGAGAAGATGGATGCAACGCAGAAGGAATTAGAAGAGGAGAGAGACGCAGTAGCGAAGATACTAAAATAAAAAAAGAATACCCAACTACCTCAGACTTATTATCGGCCAGCCTTCTTTTTCAGCTTCTTCCTTCAGGACATCATCTGGATCAACAGTGATAGGATGATCAACAAATTTAAGTAAGGGTATGTCATTGTGTGAATCACTATAGAACCAGGATTCTTCAAGTATTTTATTCTGCTTATGTAGCCATTCATTTAGACGGACTACTTTACCAGCAGTATAAGAAGGGACTCCAAGTGGTTTGCCTGTGTATTCGTTATCAATCATTTCTGCATCGCTGGCAATCAATTCATCAATTCCAAACAATGGCGCGATGGGTTCTGTTAAAAACCGATTGGTTGCTGTAATGATTAATAACCGATGGTCTTGTTGTCTATGATCATCTATCAATGAAATTGCTTTATCTAAAATAACGGGTTTGATCTTTTCCTCAAGGTATTGTTCTCGCCATCCATATAAAGTTTCAAAATTATTTTCTGCAAGCGGTTTAAGTTGGAATTCAAGAAATTCAATTATATCGAGCTTGCCTGCTTTATAGTCATCGTAATAACGTTGATGATCTTGCCGATGGTTCTCTACATCGATATAGCCATGATCGCACAGAAATTCCCCCCATAGGAAATCACTATCACCACTGATTAAGGTGTTGTCTAAATCGAATATGGCCAGCTTCATGCTATATAATGCCCCGTTATTTCACGTAGAAGCCGCGTAGTCTAAGGATAATTGACGGTAAGGTAAAATACTGACGTACTGATTTGCGATAATTCATAATATTGTGGAAAATTATTGGTATGAACAAGGAAACATTTCAAAATGATTGATGCTGAAGGCTTCAGGGCTAACGTGGGTATCGTCCTGTGTAATGATCAGGGCAAGCTGTTTTGGTGCCGGAGAGCAGGAGCTGCTGACGCGTGGCAATTTCCCCAAGGGGGTATCAAGAAGAATGAGAATACAGAGGCCGCTATGTATCGTGAGCTTAAAGAAGAAGTCGGCCTACTTCCTGAGCATGTAGAAATTATTGCCAGTACTGATGACTGGTTACGCTATTGGTTACCTAAACAATTTATTCGTTACAATACACATCCTGTTTGTATAGGTCAGAAGCAGATTTGGTATCTGTTACGACTTATCGTTGATGAAAGCCATGTGAATCTCGCCAATACACGTAAACCGGAATTTGATTACTGGTGCTGGATTGATTATTGGGATCCCGCCAAACAAGTAATTGAATTTAAACGCAATGTTTACGAAGAAGCGTTGCAGCAGTTAGCGCCCTATCTATTTCCTCAAGGGTCCCTCTAGAATTTCAATAAACATTACTTTATTCAGCAGCGGACTGGCGTGCGGCTATTTCCATCATAACAGCAGGAAGTAGCTTGCCCACTGTACGGTTACTCGTTTTCTGAATATATTTATGGATGAAGCCCGGGGGAAATTTTCTTTCTTGCATCCAACTATTTAAAGCTTCCAATTTAACTGCACATTGTTTCATCGCTGTGTCGACCACATGCCTAGGATCGTTGAAATTATTGATTTCTATACGCGATTTTTCATTTAAACAAGCGTCATATTGAACTGCATAGTCAGATAATTTCGCGTAATCATCCTCTGTTATTTGATTTGGCATCAAATACTCAGATTGTTCTTTGTTAGCTTCTTCTTCCGGCGTATTAGAATCTGCATAACAAGGGGCAATAAATCCAATGCAAAGAATGGCAATACAGAATATTTTTTTCATAAAAAGGCTCTTTGTTAGTTATTTTAATGTTTATAAGCAATAATTGATTATATCATATGCGTTAGAGTCAATATTTAGCAAAATATCCCAAAATAATTACTTTTATGAATTATCCGGAACAGATTAATGGACATCTATTGCCACTTTGGCAGGACACTACACTTAAAACGCCCGCCTTTATATATGATGAAGCAATCATTGATGAAAAACTTGGTTTATTGGAAATAGTACGAGAGGCCAGTGCTTGTCATATTTTATATTCTATCAAGGCACTGTCCTTTACCGGTGTTTCAAAGTTTATTGCTCAGCGTGTAGATGGTTTCTCAACTAGTTCTGCCTTTGAATCCCGACTTGCCAGAGAAATATTAGGTAATCAAGGACACATCCATCTAACAAGTCCAGGGATCAGAACAATAGATATGCAATCTATTAACAACACTTGCGATTACCTGAGTTTTAATTCGATTACACAATGGCAACAATTTAAACATGCAGCCAAAAAAATAAATATTGGATTACGTATAAATCCAGGGTTATCTTTTGTCGATGATGAACGTTATAACCCTTGCCGTGAATTTTCCAAGCTAGGTATTTCCTTGACTGAATTGTCTTGTTTTCTGCAGCAGCAGGACATTACACCAGAAATCAAGGGAATACTTATCCATAATAATTGTGAATCAGAAGATTTTAAAGAACTGGAACATTCAATAAAAAATGTTTGTAACTCATTAGGTGATTTAATTGAAAAACTTGAATGGATAAATATTGGTGGTGGTTATTTACTTCAAAATGAATCACAACTAGAACCTCTTTGTAAGATTGCTAAAGAACTTAAGCAGCAATTTGGTCTGGAAGTTTTCTTTGAACCAGGTAAAGCAGTTGTAGGACCAGCAGGTTATCTGGTTGCCACGGTGATAGATATGTTTAATTCGGATGATAAAGTGGTTGCCATATTGGATACAACCGTCAACCATTTACCGGAAGTTTTTGAATATCAATATTCACCGCAATTACTGCAACAGGAAGCTTCAGGAAAATACGAATACCGTTTGGCAGGTGCGAGTTGTTTGAGTGGTGATCTGTTTGGTGATTATTATTTTAATAATAAATTAACAGTAGGTAGTCGCATAATATTTTCAAACGTAGGGGCCTATATGTCTGTGAAGGCAAATATGTTTAATGGTGTTAATTTACCATCAGTGTATTCATTAAAACTCAATGGCGAATTGGAGTTACAACGGGAATATGATTACTCAGATTACAGAAACCGACTTTAAATATTCATAAAAAATTTTATGAAAATTCATATTCTTGGAATTTGCGGTACCTTTATGGGAGGCATTGCCATATTGGCACGTGCACTTGGGCATGAAGTCAGCGGTTCGGATGCCAACGTCTATCCGCCGATGAGTACGCAGCTTGGATCACAGGGTATAACACTCTGTGAGGGATATTTACCAGGGCATCTTCAACCAGCACCCGATCTTATTGTTATTGGTAATACTTTATCACGCGGAAATCCTGCCGTTGAATACGTCCTTGATAACGATTTAGAATTTATCTCCGGTCCACAGTGGTTACATGACCACGTTTTGCAAGAACGTCATGTCATAGCTGTTTCGGGCACGCACGGGAAGACAACTACCGCTTCTATATTGGCCTGGATTCTTGAGGAGGCGGGTCTTGCACCAGGTTTTTTAATAGGAGGAATTGCTGAGAACTTTAGCTGTTCGTCTAGTTTAACCGACTCAAATTATTTTGTTGTTGAAGCAGATGAATACGATACTGCTTTTTTCGATAAGCGATCGAAATTTATTCATTACCAGTCGAGAACATTAATCATTAACAATATTGAATTTGATCATGCAGACATCTTCAATGATATCACTGCAATTAATCGAGAATTTCATCATCTAATTCGTACAATTCCAGCAACGGGTTTAATCATTGCACATCATGGTGATAAAGAAATAGAACAAGTACTCGCAATGGGTTGTTGGACACCCGTAGAATTCTTTGCAGGAGAAGATGCGAAATGGACTATCCGACCAACGCTTGATGATTTCAGTAAATTTGAGATCATGGTTAATGGAGAAGTATCCGGAAAATGTCAGTGGCCATTAATTGGCCAACACAATGCCGAAAATGCACTCGCTGCGATTGCAGCAGCCTCTAATGTAGGTGTTGCAGTTGATCAGGCTTGTGATTCCTTAGCAAACTTTAAGGGCGTAAAAAGACGTCTGGAACAACTGGCAGTAATAAATGGCGTGACAGTCTATGATGATTTTGCACACCATCCAACGGCAATAATGGCAACACTTGCTGGGCTTCGACAAAATGTAGGTAACAAACGCATAATTGCCATCATGGAACCACGTTCTAATACCATGCGCCAGGGTGTACACAAGGATACTTTGGCAAGCTCACTGGCTAAAGCTGACCATAGTTTACTGTTCCAACCAGAAGGATTAGCGTGGGATTTGGTGACATCTACTAAAAGTCTGGGTGAAAAATGTCAGGTATTTAATGATGTTGATTCAGTTATAGCTGCGGCAGTTAAATTGGCTGAAGCTGATGATCATATTGTTATAATGAGTAATGGTGGATTTGAAGGTATACACCAGAAATTAATATCGCGCTTGCAATAACTATGTCAACGATACCGTTATTCCCGCTCAATACTGTTTTATTTCCTGACGGTATATTACCTCTACGGATATTTGAACCACGTTATGTAGATATGGTGAGCGAATGTATGCGTTTGGACTCAGGTTTTGGTGTATGTTTGATCAGCGAAGGTCCGGAAGCTGGAAAAGTAGCAGAATGCCATGAAATTGGCACACTAGCCCGTATTATAGATTGGGATAACGGAGATGATGGATTATTAGGTATTACTACCCAAGGGATGGAACGGTTTCGAATCTTAACGAAACATGTCCGTTCAAACCAATTACTTGAAGGCAACGTTGAGTTCATTGATGAAGATGACCCTGAAGAAATTCCTGTCGAATATCAGTTAATGGCTGATTTACTGAGAAAGATTGGTGAAAAATTTGAACTTCCATATCAATCAGAGCATGAAAAATTTATGGATGCAGCTTGGGTAGGGTGCCGGTTGGCTGAACTTTTACCTATTGAACCGGATGATAGGCAGTTATTGTTAGAGATTAACGATCCAATATTGCGCCTTAAAAAACTGCAGGTGGCATTAGAACATGTCAATATGGATGAATTTACTGCATAAAGGATGTATCTAATGGTTCTTCGATTATCGGGTTTTCAAGTACACCGATATTTTCAATTTCAACACGTACAACATCACCAGGTTTCATGTAGCCGCGCGGTTTCATCTTAACCCCAACTCCACTACTGGTGCCTGTTGCAATAATATCACCGGGTTCCAACGTCATGACGGTCGATAAATATTCGACCAGAAAATAGCAATCAAATATTAAATGTTTAGTATTTGATGATTGTCGCTGTTCATCATTTACCCAAGTCTTGATATCCAGTGTATGTGGATTGCCAATCTCATCAGCCGTCACAATCCATGGCCCTATTGGCCCATGTGTATCGAATGATTTACCTAAAGTCCAGGTATGCGATCGCATTTGCCAGTCACGCACCGATACATCATTACAAATGGTATATCCTACAATGACCTCCTTTGCTTGTTCTTGAGTAACATGTCGGCAGCGACGTCCTATTACCAAACCAAGTTCACCTTCGTAATCCAGTTTTTCAGACACACGCGGCCGATGGATAGCTTCACCAGGTCCAATTACACAAGACGATTGTTTATTAAAAAACGTGGGGTAATTCGGTTTATCCAGACCGGTTTCTTTAATATGATCGGCATAGTTCAGGCTTACACCAAAAAACTTAGATGGTCGTTGAATGGGTGCTAGTAATTTTACGTCAGTCAAATCCATTCGATCTTGACCAGAGTCAATTTTCTCTTGTAGCTGCTTGAGCATAGCATCACTGTTATGCAGCAATTCAGTCATGTGAATAGGTCGTTCAGCAGGGACCGAGATGATTTCATCACCGACTACTGCACCCGATTGAACCGTATTATTAAAACTGAAAGTTGCTAATTTCATTTGTTATTATTTTTTTATACACGGGAAATATATATAAACTATGTAATTG
>CAZCXC010000003.1:0-7564 GCA_964502505.1 uncultured Enterobacteriaceae bacterium | reverse complement strand
CATGCACGTCAGGACAGAGCACTTGAAATAGTAATTTCTTAAAACGATTACATCCTGCTGTCATCCTGTATATCCTGTCAATTTACCAGAGTATTATTGAATAATTTAATGAACAAATCTTCAAATGGGCAATCAGATTTGGGGAAGAAAGGGGACAGGCCGCTCTTGGATATCCTTATCCCCGCGGCATTAATACGGTAGCTCCTTTGCTTCCTGCAATCGCCACACTAGCACATCCATGTGCGTCGTCCATGCATGTTATTTATTTTTAATTAATTAATATATATTCTTATGCGACTCATTTTTAGAAT
Organism: uncultured Enterobacteriaceae bacterium; assembly: GCA_964502505.1. Lineage (GTDB taxonomy): Bacteria > Pseudomonadota > Gammaproteobacteria > Eutrophobiales > Eutrophobiaceae > CAZCXC01. The sequence continues at coordinate 7,253 of CAZCXC010000003.1, read as the reverse complement.
TATAGTTATATTTACAGGAATACTTTTCTTGTTATCGACGTTTGCCAGTAGCGATTCGGTTTCGGATGCCGAGGTGATCACGATTAGATCACCCGTCGAAATAAATTCTGTGCAGAAGTTACCGTATTATGTGGGTATATCAGAGGAAACAGCGGGCTCCAAGGTGCTTTCCATGAATCTTGTTATTATTCCACCGGGGGGAAAGGCAGAAGCACATTATCATAACGGCTTTGAGTCTGCGGTGTATATATTACAAGGTCGTGTTGAAACGCGTTACGGTAAGAGGCTTGCAAAATCAGTCATCAATGAAGCTGGGGACTTTATTCTGATCCCACCAAACGTACCCCACCAACCAAGAAACCTGAGCCAGACCGAAAGGGCAATCGCTATCGTTGCAAGAAATGACCCTAACGAACAGGAAAGTGTTGTACCTTACGAGGTAGCAGACTAGGTCCTGAAGTTATCCAGTACTCCTGTCAATTTACCAGCGGGGATTGAATAATTTTATGAACAAATCCTTAAACGGGCAATCAGATTTAGTTGAGGGCCGTTTGTCTTTTTTTATATCGTGGACATTGCCACTGGTAGTACTGGCCGGCTCATTTTTTGTGCAGGCGATTATTGTTAGGACTTGGATTTGGGTCATTGCGTTAAGTTGGATGGGGGCTGCATGTCTGTTAAATGTGAAAAAATGCTCACGTACCCATTGTTACTATACAGGTCCTTTTTATATCGTTTTGGCAATCGTCTCATTTTTGTATGGTTACCAGATTATTCGATTAGGTAACAATGGATGGTATTGGTTGGGAGTTGTTCTTGTTATTGGCACGGTAATTATTTGGGTTTCCTCTGAGGCCCTATTGGGTAAATATAAACACAACGTGTAATTAAGATGAGTTCAAATATTATTCTAGAGTCTGTTATCACATGTCCGGAATGTGGGCAGGAAAAGCAGGAAACCATGCCAGTGGATTTTTGCCTGTATTTTTATGAGTGTGAGTCTTGCAAGGTATTGCTTAAGCCACAATCTGGCGATTGTTGTGTATTTTGTTCATACGGGACGGTTAAATGTCCATCGGTTCAGGGAGGAAGTGAGTCGCGTTGCTAAAGTTATTTTTTTTATAAATTTACTACTTTATCTTTATTTTTGTAAATACAATTTAATTAATAAAAAAAATAGCGACACTATTCTTCTATGTTTACTGGGAAAAAAATTTTTTCAGAAATTCCAACTGATTTAGGAGAAAAAGATGATTGATACAATACGTGAAGTTTTATTTTGGTGTTTTATAATTAACTTTGGTTTGCTGCTATGGTGGCTTCTATTTATCACCTTGGCTCATGATTGGACCTATCGTTTTCATGGCAAGTGGTTTAAGTTATCTATTGATCAATTCGATACAGTTCACTATGCGGGTATGGCACTATTTAAATTAAGTATATTCTTTTTTAATCTAGTGCCATATTTAGCCTTACTTATTGTTGATTGAACCGATACTTATTGAGCCTTAAACATTTGTGAGAATATTTTTAAATTGATTTCAAAATTACTAATTGCTGGACTGATATCATTTAGCACGAGCATCGCAGTAAGTGCAGATGATTTTCCAGGTGCTAATCCATTTTCGGTTGAATTAAAAACAAGCTTACAAGAAAGTTTGAAAGGAAAGGGGAGTCAGTACCATCCCAGGACAAAGCACTTAGATAAAAATGGTCAGCCACAATATACCAACCGGTTGATTCTTGAAGATTCTCCTTATCTTTTACAACATGCCCATAACCCCGTTGACTGGTATTCATGGGGTGATGAGGCTTTTGCAAGATCACGCAAAGAAAACAAACCTGTGTTTTTATCTATCGGTTATTCAACCTGTCATTGGTGTCATGTGATGGAGAAGGAAAGTTTTGAAGATATCGAAATTGCCCGCTACCTGAATGAACATTTCATTTCCATCAAGGTTGATCGGGAACGACGACCCGATGTAGATGAATTGTATATGACCGCATTAATGTTGATAAAAGGCCAGGGAGGCTGGCCTATGTCAAGCTTCCTGTTATCAGATCGTCTGCCGTTTTTTGCAGGGACTTATTTCCCACCTGATACCTTCCTTAGTTTACTCAAAGAGATTAATCAGGCGTGGGAAAAACAACAAGATAATATTGTTGAGTATGCGGAAAATATTAAAGAAGCAGTGCAACAAATAATGCAGGTACATAGCGATATAAAGACGTTTGATGATGACATTACGCAACGCGCCGTTACTGAGATTCTGCAAGCTTATGATAGTGTCTATGGAGGTTTTGGTGGCCCTCCAAAATTTCCGAACGAATCATTATTATTTCTGCTTCTACAGATGGTACAACGTCAACATCATGAGGAAGCTCTCATCGCAATTGAACATACGTTAACAATGATGGCGCGTGGTGGTATTTATGATCAGGTGGGCGGAGGTTTTCACCGTTATGCAACTGATGCTAATTGGCTGGTACCGCATTTTGAAAAGATGTTGTACAACCAGGCAAATTTAGCACGTATTTATTGTCAGGCATATCAGCTGACGGGAAATAAATTTTATGCAAGGGTTGCAAGTCAAACACTCGATTATGTTTTACGAGACATGACCTCTCCTGAAGGAGTTTTTTACTCGGCATCTGATGCGGACAGTAACGGACGGGAAGGTGTTTATTTTTTATGGACACCTGCAGAGATAAAGAAAATATTATCAGCTGATGATGCTCAAATAATTTTAGCAATCTATGGTATTACCGAGGAGGGAAATTTTGAAGGCAGTAATATCTTGCACCTGCCGCTTTCCTTGAATGAAGTTGCACAACAGCAGGATATGTCCATAGAAACATTGCTCACAAAACTTGATGACATTCGCGAAGTTCTCCGTACTGTTCGTAGCCAGCGTGTACCGCCTTTACGCGATGAAAAAATTATAGTGGCCTGGAACGCCATGATGATTTCAGCTTTGGCCGAAGTGTCTAGGATTTTAAATGAGTCTGAATATCTTATGTCAGCCACACGTGCTGCTGAATTTTTATGGGACCATCAGCGAAAGTCTGACGGTTCACTATGGCGAGTTAATCTCCATGGACGATCATCGGTAACAGCCACCCAGGAAGACTATGCCTATTTCATTGATGCAATGATCACACTTTATGATATGACGGGAGAACGTCAATGGTTGGATAGAGCACAGGAATTATCTGGGGTCATGTCGAGTAAATTCTGGGATGTTAAGACTGGTGGTTTCATTATGAGTGAAAACAAGCAATCGCTTTTTACCATGCCTAAACAATCCAGGGACAGTGCCATTCCATCAGGCAATTCTGTGGCAGTACATGTGTTAACAAGGTTGTCGCAACGTATTAATGATAGACGTTATGAAAATCAAGCTAAACGTACCGTGCAGACGTTTGCTAAAACAATACATCAGTATCCAAGTGCCTATGCTTATATGCTGGCTGGGTGGGATAAACTATTACATGGAGATATTGGGCCTGATGAATATGCTGCCAATGGCGCAATAAAAATATCTGCCCAGAAATCTTCTATTGAAAATAAAAGATCAGTATTGATCACACTGCAAATTGCACCGGACTGGCATATCAATACAAATCAACCTCTACAGGATTATTTGATTCCGCTGAAATTGAAATTAATAAACAATCAAAGCCATTGGCAATTGCATAACATTAAATACCCTGAACCAATATATAAGGTACTCGAGTTCGATGGAGGCAAACTCGCTCTCCATGAAGATACGGTTGAAATAGATGCAGAATTGGTTTCATCATCAAAACCAAAAAAAATAGAAGATAAAAGAATAGATCTTCAACTACAACTCCAGGCCTGTAGTAATGAAATCTGCCTGCCCCCGGAAAAAGTCAACCTTGAACTAACAGACCATTAACTATGGAATCGATTGTATATGGCTTTATATAAATCAGGCATAAAGTTATTAAAGGGTTACTAATAATGTCTGCTTTCGACCCAAAGCGGACATTCATAATGCTCAGGTAGTTGGATTAGTTCTTCGATAATTGCATCACTATCAACTCCTGTTTTTCGTGATACTAGTACATCCCTGTACGTCGTCCTGCATTACTCATCATTTGTGATAACGTTTTGTAACTATATTCGTGATTATCTATGCCCTTTCTCAATCATAGTGCAACACGTCTCAACCTTAACGCATTAGTAACAACAGAAAGTGAACTTAAACTCATAGCTGCAGCTGCTATCATTGGCGAGAGCAACAAACCAAAAAATGGATATAAGACACCAGCAGCAATTGGTACACCCAATGAATTATAAATAAATGCAAAGAACAGATTTTGTCGAATATTACGCATCGTTCCACGACTAAGACGCCTCGCTTTGGCAATACCACGTAGATCGCCTTTGACGAGTGTAACGCCCGCACTTTCCATCGCAATATCTGTTCCTGTCCCCATCGCGATGCCAACTTCAGCCTGGGCAAGTGCCGGTGCATCGTTAATTCCATCTCCAGCCATAGCTACCTTATGCCCATCTTTTTGTAAATTTTTAATAATCTCCGCTTTTTGCTCCGGCAGAACTTCCGCGATCACTTCATCAATATCGAGTCGTTTGGCAACTGCTTCTGCTGTTGTATGGCTATCACCCGTTAACATTACAATTTGTATCCCTTCTTCATGTAATGCTTTGATCGCTTCAGGTGTGGATGACTTAATTGGATCAGCAACGCTAAGGATCCCAGCAGCATTTTCATCAATGGCAACGAACATTGCCGTTTGCCCATCTTGACGAAGTTCTTCTGCCTTTACTTTAAGGGAATCGTATTCAATAGAAAGATCTTCAAACAGACGTACATTTCCAATTGCAACTTGACGCCCGTCAATTTTTCCGGTTACCCCTTTGCCAGTGACAGACTGAAAATCAATAACATCGATCAGTCCTTCACCTTTTGTTTTCGCACCTTCAACAATTGCCGCGGCTAGAGGATGTTCACTATTTCGCTCAAGACTGGCACCAAACTTCAATACAGTATCTTCATCAAAACCTGCTTGTGCGACTACTTCCATTAACTTAGGTCTACCTTCGGTTAAGGTGCCGGTCTTGTCTACAACCAAAGTATCTATTTTTTCCATTATCTCTAATGCCTCTGCGTTCTTGATGAGTACACCTGTTGTTGCACCTCTACCGGTGCCAACCATAATGGACATGGGTGTCGCTAAACCAAGGGCACAGGGACAAGCAATAATCAACACGGCCACGGCATTGACAATTGCATGCGCAAGTTTTGGCTCGGGCCCCCAAAGTCCCCAAATGATAAGTGTAATAACAGCAATAACCATAACGGCAGGCACAAAATAACTGGCCACGACATCCACCATTTTCTGGATCGGTGCGCGTGAACGTTGTGCTTCCGAAACCATATGCACAATCTGTGCAAGTAATGTTTCACTACCAACACGTTGCGCTTCCATTACAAGACTTCCAGTGCCATTGACAGTCGCGCCAATGAGATGATCGTTAAGATGTTTACTAACAGGGATGGGTTCACCTGTAACCATGGATTCATCAACGCTACTGCTTCCATCAATTACCATGCCGTCAACTGGAATTTTTTCTCCGGGACGTACACGCAATTTATATCCAATCATTACTTGCTCGAGAGGAATATCTTCTTCGTCTCCGTTATCTAAAATTACACGGGCCTTTTTCGGTGCCAGATCCAGCAACATTTTAATCGCTGCATTGGTCTGACTACGTGCTCTAAGCTCTAGTACTTGTCCTAACAAAACAAGCGTCGTGATAACCGCGGCCGCTTCAAAATATACCGGTACAACACCCATATCATTAAAAACAGATAAGGGGAAAATACCGGGCAAGATAACTGCAACTACACTGTACAACCAGGCGACACCTATCCCGAGCCCTATCAATGTGAACATATTTAGATTGCGAGTAATGATCGATCTCCATCCTTTTACAAAAAACGGTAAGCCACACCATAAAACGACGGGTGTCGCGAGTATCAACTCCAACCATTGTCTCGAGCCGGGATTAATGATCTTGTTAAAAATTTCTGGCGAGAATTCAGACCCCATGGCACTGATAAACACCGGTAGTGCAAAAAGCAAACTTACCCAAAAACGCCTTGTCATATCGATGAGTTCAGCATTCTCCTCCACGGTTGCTACTGTCTTGGGTTCCAGAACCATGCCACAAATGGGGCAATCTCCAGGCTCATTTCGAATTATTTCGGGATGCATGGGACAGGTATAGGTAGCTTTTGGTGAAGCTGTCTTATTTAATTCCTTCTCATTATTGATTATTAAATTGGCCATTTATAATATTATTAATTCAAAGAGTGATGAGATGCATGCTACTCACTTATGTCTTAAAAAAATCCAGATTTCTGCTGATACATTTGGCTACTGTACCTTGAGGATTCTTGTACCAACCAGGCTCTTTATCGTGAACCTTACCTTCACGAACTTTAACAACAGTAAACATGCCCCCCATTTCGATTGGACCAAACTGTCCAGTACCGGTCATCATCGGTAAGGTATTACGCGGTCCGTCGAATCCGGCACCATGTTGCATGCCATGGTGCATCCCTTGCATGTTATCCATATCCTTCATTTTCATACCACTCTCTCCAGCCATGGCGAGATGTTCCGCATGTTCGGCCATGCCATTCTGCCCCATCGGTACATAACCGGGTAATAGAGACTTAACCTTTTCAGCAATACCGGCCTGATTTACACCCATTGGATTGGCAATACTATGCCCCATGGCATTCATGGTGTGGTGTGACATATGACAATGAAATGCCCAGTCCCCAGGGACGGCAATAAATTCAATATCCCGCGTTTGACCCACACCCACGATCTCGGTTGTTTCCTTACGCCACTGGGTTTGTGGCCAGCGGCCGCCATCCGATCCGGTCACCCAATATTGGTGCCCATGTATATGGATCGGGTGATTCCACATGGAGAGATTAGCCATGCGGATACGTACCCGTTCACCAGTCCGTGCAACTATGGGATCAATTGCGGGGAAAACTTTACTGTTAAATGTCCATAGATCGAATTCCTGCATTATTGATGGATCCGGGCGATACGTTCCGGGATGAAGCGCCCAGTTGTGTAATAGAAAACAATAATCCCGATCGACCGGCACTTCTTCACCATCTTTCGGATGAATAATAAACATTCCCATCATGCCGACGGCCATTTGCACCATCTCATCTGCA
>CAZCXC010000002.1:0-3908 GCA_964502505.1 uncultured Enterobacteriaceae bacterium | reverse complement strand
AAACTACAAAGTGCTGAGAGTAATATTACAAAAGCTGGTTTATCAGTAGGTACAATGCTATATATTAGTCCAGAACAAATAATTGGTGAAAAAGTAGGTAGATACAGTGATCTCTATAGTTTGGGGATTATTTTTTACAAGATGTTAACTGGAGAATATCCATATTTCAGTAATTCTGTAGAGCAAATACTTAAAGCTCATTTAAAATCCAAAGTGCCAAAACTACCAAGTGAATTATCAAAGTTCCAACCCGTAATTGATGGATTACTCGCTAAAATTCCGGATGAACGTTTTCAGAGTACCGAAGAATTTATCGCAGGGCTAGAATGGAACTGAGGTCCATGCATTCTATTTAACCTTATTCAGCTTCCTAAAAACCTATTTTTGTCTGTTTTGGGTCGTTACCAGACATTAAATCAATTAACTATCTTTTCTCTCCAAAACAACGAAACTGTAATCAAATTCATTTTTGTCATTTGCTTTAAAATCCTGTCGATCTATCTCTTTAAATTCAATTCGATCAAATAATGGGAAAAAAATATCACCTTCACAATCTGCGTGTACCTCTGTTAAATAAATCCTGTTTGCTTTTTCAAGCGTCTGCGCATAGAGCTCGGCACCTCCCATAATCATAATTTCCTCACTATTATGATATTTCGCATAGGCGCATTCAAGGCTGTGTAATAGCGTGCAATCCTTCACCATGTAGGTCTTGTCACGTGATACCACGACATTTTCCCTACCTGGTAATATCCGCCCGATGGATTCGTGTGTTTTGCGTCCCATGATGATGGGTTTACCCATAGTAATGGCCTTGAAGTGTTTCAAATCAGCAGACAGTCGCCATGGCAATTCATTTCCCTTACCGATAAGACCTTTGCTATCCATTGCAACGATTATGGAAATATTCATTTTTAATTTTATTACTTTTTTAAACAGCTATTGGCGCACGTATAATCTCATGTGACTGATAATTTACCAGTTCAAAATCCTCATATTTAAAACTAAAGATATCTTTAACATCTGGATTGATTTTCATTTCAGGCAGTGGATAAGGTTTTCTTGTCAATTGTTCATTCACCTGATCCAGATGATTCAAATAAAGATGTGCATCCCCCAATGTATGTACAAATTCACCCGGTTTAAGTCCGGTAACTTGTGCAATCATTAATGTTAATAATGTATAAGAGGCAATATTAAAAGGCACACCGAGAAAAATATCAGCACTACGTTGATAAAGTTGGCAAGAAAGTTTTCCTTCGGCAACATAAAACTGAAAAAAAGCATGACAAGGCGCTAATGCCATCTTTTCAATTTCGCCAACATTCCACGCACTGACAATTAAACGCCGTGAATCAGGATTGATTTTTATTTGATCTATGACCTGTGTAATCTGATCAATGGTTCGCCCATCAGCAGCCTGCCAAGATCGCCACTGCGCACCATAGACTGGTCCTAACTCCCCCTTTTCATCAGCCCATTCGTCCCAAATTCCCACGCCATGTTGTTTTAAATATTCAATATTGGTATTTCCTTGTAAAAACCAAAGCAATTCATAAACGATCGATTTCAGATGTAGTTTTTTTGTTGTCATAACAGGAAACCTTTCACTTATATCAAACCGCATTTGATAGCCAAACACGCTTAACGTACCCGTGCCGGTTCGATCACTTTTTTTCACGCCGTGATCTTTTACATGTTGCATTAAATCCAGATACTGTTTCACTCGTTATACTCTCTGTTTTTTATAGGCCATGATGATAATAATCATGCCAATAATTATCATGGGTGACGACAACACCTGTCCCATCGTTAGCCAATCAAATGCTATATAACCCACATGCCTGTCGGGTTCCCGAAAAAATTCGACCAAAAATCTAAATGTGCCATATCCTAGTAAAAACATACCAGAAACTGCCATGCGCGGTCTTTGCCTGTTTGAATAACACCACAAGATCACAAACAACAAAATACCTTCTAATAATGCTTGGTAAAGTTGCGATGGATGCCTGGCAAGTTGATCAACATGAGGAAAAACCATCCCCCAGGCGACATCCGTTGGCCTGCCCCAAAGTTCTCCGTTTATAAAGTTAGCAATTCGACCAAAAAATAAACCGACAGGGATGACGGGTGCTATAAAATCAGAAGTTTCAAAAAAACTTTTGCCAATATTACGGCTATAAAACCACAATACAATCAAGACACCAATCAAACCACCATGGAAAGACATCCCGCCTTGCCAAATTTTTATTATGTCAACCGGATGTTCCAGATAATAGGGAAAATTATAAAATAACACCGAACCCAAACGACCCCCGATGATAATGCCGATAGTGGCATAAAAAATGAGATCAGCGACCTGCTCATTATTCCATGCAAATATAGATTTTTTACTGGCACGCCACTTCAGTAACCACCATGCCAGAAGAATTCCAACAATATAACTGATTCCATACCAACGGATCTTTAGTGGCCCAACCGCAAAGGCAATTGGATCGATTTGAGGATAATTAAGCATGATGTCTCCATTTTAACATGAAGTCATCAACGTCCAGATAATATATTTTGGAGAAGAACAACAATTTTAATTACGCTATAGTGTATTAATAGATGATCGTTAATGACAAAAAAATGAAATTAAAGAGTAATAAAAACGCACTCGTTAACGAAACCAGTCCTTACCTACTTCAACATGCAGATAATCCTGTGCATTGGTATCCCTGGGGCGAAGCAGCCATAACCAAAGCAAGACATGAAGACAAACCGATCTTACTTTCTATTGGCTATTCTGCATGTCATTGGTGTCATGTTATGGCGCATGAGTCATTCGAGGATGATGAAACCGCCAAAATCATGAACGAACACTTCATCAATATAAAAGTAGATCGCGAAGAACGTCCTGATCTGGATAAAATTTACCAAATGGCGCAACAGTTATTAACACAACGCTCAGGTGGCTGGCCGTTGACCATGTTTTTAACCCCTGATGATCATCTTCCATTTTTTGGTGGTACTTATTTTCCACTGGAATCTCGTTTCGGCTTACCTGGCTTTAAAGAGTTACTCGTTCGTGTTGCACAGTTTTACAAAGATGAACGTGAATCTATTACAAAGCAGAATTTGTCTATGCGAAATACACTAGTAAAAATGAGTACTGCATTAAAAACTGATGGTAAACATGAACTTGACTCAGAACCATTATCAATTGCCATTCGTCAACTAGCAGAAAATTTTGATGATAAATTCGGTGGTTTTGGTGAAGCACCCAAATTTCCGCATCCAATGAATATAGAACTATTACTTCGCTATCACGTTCACACCCAGAATAAAGATGCTCAGGCCCTAACAATGGCGCAACTTACACTGCGTAAAATGGCACAAGGCGGCATTTATGATCATTTGGGGGGTGGCTTTTGTCGCTACTCCGTTGATGAACAATGGATGATCCCGCATTTCGAAAAAATGCTTTATGACAACGGACCATTACTCACACTCTACAGCCAGGCATGGCAGATTAGTAAAGATCCATTATTTAAAACAGTAGCCATCGAAACAGCCGATTGGGTCATGCGTGATATGCAAAGTGATGAAGGTGGTTACTATTCAACACTCGATGCAGATTCAGAAGGTGTGGAAGGTAAGTTTTATGTGTGGACAAGAGAAGAGCTCGAATCCCTACTTGAGAAACAGGAATACAAACTATTCGCTGCTCATTATGGTTTAGATCAAGGGCCTAATTTTGAAGGCGAATGGCATTTACGTGTCGTTAGTGATATCGAATCTGTCGCAGAAACCTTTTCAATAACCATTGATCAAGCAAGACAGCAACTCAACCAAACAAAACAAAAACTCCTTGATGTGCGTAATCAGCGTATCTGGCCGGGACGTGATGAGAAAATTTTAACATC
>CAZCXC010000001.1:0-2850 GCA_964502505.1 uncultured Enterobacteriaceae bacterium | reverse complement strand
AAAGATCATACAGTCATCAACCAAAATGCCTTCATCGTTAAGTATTAACGCAAGAATTGCTTCTCCTACAACACATTTGGTTAAATCACGTGTACAAACATGATCAAGAACAGCCAATGCATCAGGTCCAGTCACATGAATCTTCTTTAGCCCTGAAACATCAAATAAGCCGGCGGTATTTCTCACAGCATGATTTTCAAGATCCAGATCCTGGTCATACGACCATGCAACATCCATATCATTCCAGTCACCTAATGATGAACCAAGTGCCACATGCCGTGATGCTAGAACTGATTGTCTTGGACTTGCCATGATATTCTCCTGGAATTATTTAATTGCTTTTAGGATAACGTAATTATAATACAGACTGGAAGAATAATTACTGATAATCGGTAATTTTCCCATAACATTCTTCATCGTCAATCTCTATTCAGATGTATCACTTTGGTAATATCCTGCGTTAGTACTATTATGGACCATATTAGTCTGTTTGCTTTTGTAATTACATTTATCGCACTTTGGAATCTTTTAATTCTGCTACTCCAAAACCCACGATTTTTCTACCTTTAAATTTTTGATTTAGTTAAATCTATTGATGGCTGGAATTAAATCGTGGAGTGTTGATATCTCAATATCTGGTGGAGGGTACTCAGTTGGCCATTCTGCATTATTACGATTAAGCCAAACATTACCTATCCCTGCATTCTGCGCCCCAATGATGTCTGTTGCAGGATCATTACCGACATGGATTAACATTCCCGGCATGAGCTTCATACGCTGCATTATAATTTCAAAAACCAATGGATCAGGTTTTGAAATGCCGGTATTAGAAGGAGAAATGGTTAGTGAGAAATATTCATCAATTCCAATCTTTTTAACATCTGCATTACCATTACTCACTGCGACCAGTTCATATTTTTGATTCAGTTTCTTAAGTGTTGGTATAACATCATCATAGAGTGCAACTTTGTTTCGAGCATCTAAAAATACTCCCATGGCGGTCGAGACTATACTTTTATCATATCCTTTTTCTTCAATAAGTATGGCCAATGACTCACGCCTCTGCTTTGTCATGTCATGACATAACTCAGGATTTTGTTTTGCCATCTCTTGTCGGTGAGTTTTAAAATCCATTATTGAAAATGAACTTGTTACTTCTGGAATATTTTTATTCAACCAGAAATAAAGCTCAATCTCCGCATTCTCCAGAGTAGGTTCGTTATCCCAGAGCGTGTCATCCAGATCTATTGTGATAACAGATATATTGCCTTCTTGATCTGAAGAAATCGGCATTTATGCTTGATTCATGAGATCAATCATCGCGTAAGCAGAGTGATTATGTATGGACTCAAAATTTTCTGTCTCAACAATAAAGCCTTCGATCCTATTGTCCTTCTGCAGATTGAGTGCCACATCCCTAACCATATCTTCTACAAATTTTGGATTTTCATAGGCATGTTCCGTCAGAAATTTTTCATCCTCACGTTTTAATAAGCCAAAAACTTCTGCTGATGCGTTCTGTTCAGCTATTGTGATTATATCCTCAAGCCAGATTGTTTGATTTGGTTTAGGTTTAATTGTAATCGTAATCAAAGAGCGCTGATTATGTGCACCATTATCGGATATTTTTTTGGAGCATGGACAAAGACTGGTTGCGGGTACTTCAACCTTGATTTTCATTTCTACCTTTCCATCAACATATTCACCTGTCAGAAATATATTATAGTCCATTGCTGATTCCAGGCCCGAGACTGGAGCCTTCTTCCATCGAAAATAAGTAAAATTCAATTCAATCCTGCTGGACTCTGCTTCCAATGTTTTAGCAATTTCTTCAGGTAGTTGATAAAATTTTTCAATACTTATCGTTTTATAATATTCATTCATTAAAGTAATAAAACGAGACATATGTGTGCCACGCTGATCTGCGGCTAATGAAACATATAAATTACATGAAGCTCTTGTTTGTTGACTGTCCTGTTTGTCAACAAAGATAATGGGATAAGAAAGATCCTTAATACCCACTTTTTGAATTGCTAGACAACGTCTGTCACTACTCGCCTGAACATCATCAAGCAAGCTTATAAACTCAGGTTTTACTTTCAGTGCCGCAGTCATAAATCATGCTCCCACAAGACTATCCAAAAAGGATTGTTCAAAATAATAAAGTTCATAATTATGAATTGCTTGTACCATGAGGCAAATATCCTGTTAGAGATACCAATAAAGAGTAATACCTGATTTTCTATGTAAATCAGGTATTACGGAGCAACCATGGATTAAATGATTAGCTAAATTTATTTAAAATGCGCAGGCATCTCTTTTTACTCAATGACATCAGTTTACCCATTGATGCTACAAACGAGAATCTAAAAAAAACGGCCCATCCGGGCCGTTTTTTCAGTTCTTAACTGCTAGAGACTAGAAACTACGTGAAATAGTAAACACGACACGATCTTCAATATTGTCGGTGCCTTCCCAAAAATTAACGAGATCAGCATTTTCATCGGTATCGTGATAACGAAGATCCAGACTAAACCCGACAATATCCTTGCTCAGGCCAACATTCCAGGTCGTGTAATTGTATCCACTTTCTGTAGAACCACCACCTTGCCACCCTGATGGTGTCGCCTTATCGCCTTCAACATCCTGAAATCCGTATCCACCATTAAGTCCAATTCCATATGGCAAGGTCAACCCTAACTGAGCTTCTATATAGTGAGCGGTACCATCCTCCAGAGTGAAATCAGGCGACCATGCCCAATAAACACCAAGAGTAGGTTCAAAGGGAACATCTGCAAAGCTGTGACTTAGGGTGACCCATGTCTCAAAGTAATCCGGATCACTACCGAC